>CAZBXI010000036.1:0-6126 GCA_964496035.1 uncultured Desulfurococcales archaeon | reverse complement strand
CGTTCCTTAGTTAGTCTGTTAAATAATTCACCCATTGTAATAAGTGTAGGTTTACCATTTATCCTAACGAAAACCTTTTCAAATTCCGGGATACATTGTAGGCATCTGAGATTACATCCAGCAAGCCATATAGCTGCTTCAACATAGTGTAAATAATCTACCTCCCGCCATGGGGTAGCCTTACCTCCAACAGTGTGGGGTGCTGGTCCATGAACTATCCGTCTTGGAACATACCCTTTAATATCCAAAGATATTTTTTGTCCTTCCCGAACAGGTGTAGTACAAGCTCTCCTAAATTCACCATCGATTAAAATAGCGCAAGCCCAGCAACCACCTGTTCCACAGGCTAATGAAGGGTTTTTAGAACCTGGAGGATTAAGAGGTAAACCTATAATTTCAAGAGCCTTAGCAACAGTTATCCCTTCAGGAACCTCATATTCTACACCGTTAACTTCGATTCTCACATATTTATCCACATTAACGTAAACTATTTCCCTAGCTTCATAAGGACAACCCCAATAGCAAGCTAAACAGCCAACACAGTTAGCTGGATTAGCACATGCAATAGTTGTTTCACAAAAACCGCAGCTAACACATTTATTATAGTTAATGTTAACTTTAGTCACTTTCACCATTACTTAAACCCTTATTTAAACATAGTATTTAGTAGCTCCTTATTTCTCCTAATCTACTATGTAAAGCTATGTACCTTACTTTTTCCTAAGCCATATCACTATAAATACCATGGTGAATATTATGGCAGTAGCGAGAACTAGAAAGTAGACATTATTGACGTAACCTACTTTTTGCCCGCTTTCACTCTCTTCAACACTATAGTCCTTGATAAATGATAAATACATCGTGTTTATTTCATCTAAGTATATGTTTCCGACGTAGGATACGAAACCGTATTCTGAAGCTAAATTGCTAACGTATTCGCAATACTCATTTAACATGGTTTTATTATTTAAGTCAGCGTACTCTAAAGCTAAAACTATTATCCCGTATTTTCTACTGAGTTTTCTAAGTTTTTCAGCTACGTTTATCATTCACACATAGTCACTACCACTCCACTTAAGGTACTGTTTTTTAGAAAAATCATAGTATGTACCAAAATCTTCGAAAAGAACAGCATCTACATATGGTGCGATGTCTTCTACGATAGCAAAACCCCTATTAACAACAATAATAATGCTGGGATACTTTCTCCTAATATCTCTAATGATTTTTCTAACGCAGTTTTTCATAAACGGATAATTATCAACCATATCCAAATTGTCTAAAAAGATCCCTTTAAACCCCTTTCCAAGAATATAGGGTATAGCCTGGTCAAGCAATATTTCCTCCCAACGACAATCGCAAGCATTAACTGTTTTCTCCCTCCATTCAACATAGGACCCAACAACCAAGTCATCACTTACATTCTTAGCCCAAGGCTCCCAACCACCAACAGTGGTAAGGCTAACGTAACCTATGGTAATAACACCGTAGTTGTTCAGTTCAACTATTTCCTCTTCAAGAAGAGGAGACAATATAGCAAGATCAAACATTCTTAACTCTTCAACCCTATTATCACCATAATACACAACGAAACTACTAATCCTCTCAATACCGTTCCCTCCATAAACCAGCATTATTGATGAGAAGACCACTACAAGTAGAAATAGGGAAAGAAAAAACTGTTCTCCAACGCATATCCAGCACCATGTCCTCAAAATATTTCAGTGACTAAAAACATTAAAAACTATAATCATGTAGTCTGAAATGGTGATAGCATTTAGCTTAAAAGCAGCATCACCCGTTATAGCTGTGTTACTGCTTATAGCAATAACTACAACAATGTCAATAATAATGCATTTCTGGTTAACAGGATATGCCACATCGCTTCCAAGCACAAATGAGCTACAGAAAATGTCCATGCTAAAACTTGAAGCAGTATCCTTCCTAACAGACGAAGAGAAACCAAACTACGCATATGCCATTAAAGTATATGTTAGAAACATAGGAGATGCAACAACATACCTAACAAACACCTCACTCTACACAGTTAAAGCAGGAAATACTGTGGCAACAGGAACAACAATAATTTTCGAAAACGACGTAATAGAGTTAAAACCAAGAGAAGTAGCTGAAATAACCTACTACATTAACGACATAGTAGAACCAGGAGAATATATTTTCAAAGTAGTGTCGATGGACGGTGTAGAAGCAGCAATACATGTGGTAAACAGCTACCTAATAGGGAAATCAACAATACATAGAGTAACAGAGAGCAATGATGAAAACAATAAGGTAATAAGTGAAGACATATATGCGGTGTATGTTTCTTGGCGGTCACCCTATAATTCATACTTAAATATAACGTTTGAAATATATGCGAAATCAAACATCGAAATAGAAGGTGCTAGAGCAGAGCTTTTTAATAGGATAGGATCGCATCCGATACAGATGGGAGCTAATCCTTGGCATTGTAGTGCTTGGTGCCCATTCACCTACCCTGACAAGACCAGCACTTGGTGGGTTCCTGTAAGATCAGAAGAAATGCCTGCTTTTATTGTTTACACTGTTTACGTTGAGAATTAAAGTATTTACTCCTTAAGTTCTAAACTATTTCTCCTAAGTTTAAAGATTTAACATATTCTCTGGCTTTTCTTCTCAGTACTTCATCCTCGGTTATTAATGTTAAGTTGTTTTTCTTAGCGAGAACTATGTACGATGCATCATATGCTGTTATCTTAAGTTTAATAGACGTATAAAGTATTTCCTTTACATATGGTAATGGACTAAGTGTCTTCATGGTATCTAGTATTCTATTAAGTGTTTCACAAAGTTTTATCGCCTCTTCAGCTTGTATTGTTCTTGTTAGAACTACTTCTTTCCATAGAGCGTTAATAATCTCATATATTGTTAAGTACTGGACATAGTTACCATACAGTACCTCCACTTTCCTTAGCTTAATAGCATATATTAGAGAGGAAGCATCAAACAGCATACCTTCGTCCATAGCAAACTTACCTTGCTTCACGGTCTTCTCTAATATGTTTCACTATTCTATTCACATCGATTTTATCGAGAATAGCAGAAATAGTATTTAGTTCTTCCTTTAAGACTTCAATTTTCCTTTTCTTAACTTCTTCTTCAAGAGCCTTCCTTAGAAACTCAGAAATCCTTATGCCTAATCTCTCAGCTTCCTCTCTTAACTCTCTAGGTACTTTAGCTGAAACAGTCACATACCTACTCAAATATGACCACCGAGTAAGTAGTATGATATCAGTAGTTATAAAACCTCTGCTTCTCACCCTATTGTTTCTAGGCGTAATTTTAATAGCTTAGCCACGTATTTTAAGCAGCCAACAACGTTACCTAGCGCTAATACGTAGTGATTTCCTATAGGTTCCTCAATAAGCTTAAACGGACTACCTTGAACTCTTACCTGTATTTGGGTTCTACAAACATTCCCGCTTATAGGTGATGAATTAACTATCCTACCAACACCTACTCTTAAAACTCCCTTAACAGGATCTATTCTAGCAAAAGTAACTTCTTCACCAGCTCTAGGGTATCCTTCAACAGCAACACCTAATCCCGATTCGAAATGTGATCTAAGCCTAAACCTGGCCATGATCCTTGTAGGTGTTGTACAGTGAGCAAAGAAGACCTTGTCTTCTCCAACCCAGACAACATTACCCATAAACACAGGTTTACCTGAAATATGGTACATTAAAGCCATTGTTAAAGTGGCTGGAACATCACCTTCACACCCGGCAATAATTCCTTCATCGCTGAGAATACTAAGGGGTAAGCATGCTGTAATATTGTGTTCCAAAAGGTCAAAACACCTTATAGAGACGAAATCAGCAGAATATTTTCTAACAAGGTTTCTAAGAGCAACATAAAGCTTAACAGAATTCACAACATCTTCCCTGCTAGGCTCAAGAATCTCAACATCCTTCAGTTTTAAAAGCTCCTTTTCAACATCGCCATCGGTTACCTTATGATATTCCCTAACAAGCTCTTCTACGGAAACAACATCTATGGATAAACCTAGCAGTTTCTTAAGCTCCTCAATACCTAAACTACTGTAAATAAGCCACGGAGAAGGCTCACCTACAAGCAAAAGCCTAGAACCCCTAACCTTATAAACAGCTTTAGTAGCCTTAACAAAATCCCTAAGATATTCCATATTCTTTTCAGTGAAAAGCTCAGCATACAATCCCTCATAGTCAAGCCTAGCCTTAGCTTCTAGGACGGCAGCTAAACTATTCTGAGTATCGTGAGCAATAAGAGCTAAAGGAACACCCCTACGAGCAACCTCTAAAACCAAATACTCAGTGCCACCAGTTAAAACAACACAAACAAAACAAGCAACACCACCGACATCCACTTTTCTAATATCCTCAACAGAAGTAACTTTGCCCAAAAACTCATCAACAACATCACTAACCAAACCATAGTACTTCTTCAAAATAGCATCAACAACCTCAGGCCTATGCAAAGGAGAAGCTAAACCAACAAAAACACACTTACCCTTCACCCTCTAACACCAAACTGAAATTGTGAATTATACAAAATAAATGTAAATATATGGGGGCAACAAAAAAGGACATAAATACCATCGTTACTGAATTAAAGAAGCTAAGAGAAACCATAGTAGGGGAAAACAGTAGGAATAGGCAAGTACTTGAAGAAAATACTAAGAGTAATTAAAGGGTTAAGTGAGAGATAAATAACTTAATTCCGATTCATCTTCTAACGTTAAAAACTGCTTCTACACCATTCTCAGTAACAACCTTAACACTAAAGCTTCCGGGAAGAGGCTCAGTAATAAACAATGCTACAGATCTTACTTCACCGGGTCTAATAACGTAGCCTATCTCAGAAGCATCATCAGCGGTAGGAATAACAACAATATGGGCATCTAAAGGATAAACAATATCGTCGTCAAATCTATCAAATGAAACACTATCACCGCCTACAGAAACTGTCTCATCACCTAAGATGTTGCTGTTGTTCACAAGTAAAACTCTCCATCCCTCATTTAGATTGTTAACAGTAAAGGCAGGGTCATCGTATATTTTTATCCAAGGAAAACAAACGCTAAAAGTACCTGATTCTCCACTCCATATCCCAATATCTAGGTATATGTAGGGATTTTCATACATGCCTTCAGAGAACCATTGCAGGTAATTAACATAGGAACCATTATAATACACAAACACTCTGTCAATAGTTTCATTAAATAAAATACGACAATCCATTCACCGCATACTTGGTAACGTGCTATTTCATAATCCCATTCGTTATAATAACGATCTCTTTTTTCTATTGTTGCTGTAGAATATGTTATCGGAGGATACCATCCATTAATGTACATTGCCGCAAATTGATCTAAGAAATGAGGATTACCTGTTGTACTAAATTGGGAAAAGTATGTTTCAACAAGGTAATTGTCGTTAATACCACTTAGTTTTCTTGTAATAAACTCTGCTACAAATATACCATCACCTATACTTAATGGGTTTCCTAACCGAATACCGTATTTTTTCTGTTCCCGAAGTTCCGGGTCTGCTTATTGTTAGAACTAAGCCATAAACCGGGTCGATGTTTATGCTTCCAGTTTCTCCTTGCCATGCTTCTAAAGTGTTTATTTTCACCCATTCGTCTGCATTATATCCGTCTCTGAAATCTTCGTAAAATATTAGCCCGTCATGTGTTTTTTCTATTGTTTATGTATCCCTATTGAACGTCCATACGTCTCCTCCCCATATTGGTGGCGAGGATGATACGTATGCTAGGTTTGCTTGTTTGTAACCTTGGGTTGTTCCGTAGTATCCTGCATTTACTTTTACTGTTGTGTCTCCTATGTTTCTAACCCATAGGATTATGAGTGTTCCTTCATCTGTTTCAATGGTTTTTATTGCTTCAATTTTTATTGCTTCTCTAAGTGTTTGCTCTGTTGATGCTGAAGTTAGTGACCCAGTGTATCCGTTGACCCAGAGGTAAACTATGACTGATGATGCAACTACGATTAGAATTATGAGTAAAGTTGCAATAACAGGGGGAAACAGCTTTAAGCATATCTCTCATATGTATCCCTTAGCTAAGTAGTTTACATTAGTATAATAT
>CAZBXI010000035.1:0-16399 GCA_964496035.1 uncultured Desulfurococcales archaeon | reverse complement strand
ACAAATGAATGGATTCTTGAAATACCCTCAATAGCTAAAGATTTAGGAATAGTTTTAGAAGTAGTTTTAATTTACATCCCAGGCTTAGTAGAGCTAGATCAAATAGAAAAATTTGCTAAACTCCTTTCAGAAGTAGATAAGGAAATACCCATAACCATACTCGCCTTTTTCCCCGAATACTTATTGTCAGGATTCAGAAAGCCAACATATAATGAAATGGTAAATGCCTATAGAGTGATGGAAAAATACGGTTTAAAGAAAGTTAGGTTAGGTAACGTAGGTGTATTCTGTAAAACCACGGAAAACATAGAGAAGTTAATTAAAGAGATAGGTAGGGAGGCCGTCGGACTTTAGGTTTAACAATGAATTCCTCAATGAAGATGTCTATATTATTCTTAAAATTTTAGCTACTATGTTAATTAAGGCTATTTTTAAGAGAAGCTTTGAAGCTTTTCTCCTATATTTAATGATCAATACGTCTTTCACGCCTCTAACGCTTGGGGTGTATTTTAGTCCTCTGATTATAACTACAGGTATTCCTTCACCACATTGCTTCATGAGCAGTGCTGCAGCTGAGCATATTTCATCAACAACAATATCTAACCCGCCGAACTTCGGTCTACCGTAAAGGTCTTTTTCTCCAAAAAGTCTCGTAAGCGGCTCTATTCCTGAAGAACCTACCGCTACATCTATTGAGCCGAACTTACCATTTGAAATGGTGAATTCAGTATCCGAGATCACTACTGCCACGTTTTTACCCGTAATTTCCTTTATCTTTCTTCTTATCCTTTCTGCTTCCAAGTCGAAATCTAGATCGTTTGCTATAGCATATCCAAGAGGTAAATTAGAATAATCTACTCCAGCATCTGTCGCTATAAAACCGTTCTTAGTTATTGTTATGAGGATACATTTTACCTTTTCTAGAGCTTTTAGTCCGTCCTTAACGTTTTTAGAGATTTTACCTATATGTTCCCTAAGAAAACCTGTTGGTACTGCAAGTAGTACTCTCCTACTGTTTTTCAGAACTATTTCCGTTTCTACGGGGTCTTTTTTGAAGATTTTACTTATTATTTTAGCCTTAAAACTAGGTTTCACTGTTTTTAAATCGATAACGTCTCCTATGGTCTTTTGGAGAAACTTAGATGTGATAACTATTACATCACCATTCTCTATGTTTATACCCAGTTTTTCAGCTTCACTAACTATGAGCTTTGCTATGTCCGTTTTCTCTTCCACTAGTGGCATTGTTAAGCCATATAGCTCTACTTTCTCCACAACTAAGCCACCTAGAAACCTTAAGCTAATTATGTGGTTTAAAGTTTAAGGAGGCTTTTCAGTCATTCTTGATAACTAGTTTCTCAACGATGTAGCTCCTTTTATTTACAGGCTTTACGAAAGAATAGGGTGGTATATCTTCATATATTACCAGCCCTGGAGCTATCCATGTGTATGGCCCTATCTTTACTCCCGGCATTAGGGATACGTTTATTCCCGTTTTAACATAGTCTCCTACAAATACTCCTAATTTTCTTCTCCCACTGTCAACTCTCTTACCTTTTAAAGTCACTTTAACTGTTTTATCATCTAATCTTAGGTTTGCTGTTATTGTTCCTGCTCCGAAATTAACATGCTCTCCTATTACGCTATCTCCAACGTAACTTAAGTGAGGAATGCGAGTATAGTCCATTATTGTGCTTGCCTTAATTTCACATGAGGCCCCTATTTTAACGTGGTTTCCTAGGACTGTATACGGTCTAATGTAGGAATTTGGCCCTATGCTGCAATTCTCACCTATAAGTACTGGTCCCTCAATGTATGTACCTGACCTTATGATGGTGTTTTTCCCTATGACCACCTTACCTCTTATGCTAACGTTTTCTTCAACTATACCTTCTATCTTACTTTCCCTTATTTTATCAAGCATTATCCTATTAAGTTCTAATATGTCCCAGACTCTACCCAACTCGAACCATTCACTTCGCTCAACAAATATAACTTTAACTTCGCCTTTCTTCGCAAGCTCTGTTATCGCATCCGTTAATTCTATTTCCCCTCTTGGCGAAATTCTTGCTTTCCTAAGAAAACCGAATATTTCCGTTGTTAAAGCATATATTCCAGCGTTGATTATGTTTGATGGTTCTCTTCCTTTTTCAGGTTTTTCAACAATGCCTTTAAGGAGTTCGTCTTTAACTATTAGAACTCCATAATCCCACGGATTCTCAACAGGTACACCTACTAAGACGTTCTCATAGTCTTCTGCTTGTGAAAGTACTTTCCTTAAAACTTCTCTATCTACGTATACATCGCCGTATATTAGCAGAAACGGTTCACTTAGCATGTTCTCTAAAACTTTTACA
Source organism: uncultured Desulfurococcales archaeon (assembly GCA_964496035.1). Classification (GTDB taxonomy): domain Archaea; phylum Thermoproteota; class Thermoprotei_A; order EX4484-217-1; family EX4484-217-1; genus EX4484-217-1. The sequence continues at coordinate 14,042 of CAZBXI010000035.1, read as the reverse complement.
GCATGCCCTGTTCCTAAAGGTTCTCCTTGGTCTACGAACATAATGTTAGCTTTATTCCCGTATTCCTTCTTAACGTAGTCCATTACTTTTTCTTTAAGATAATGTACAACTAAAACTATTTTCTCAATACCGCACGCTATGATGTTATCTAGGATATAGCTTATGAATGGTCTATTTAATATTGGAATTAACGGTTTAGGTTTAGTATATGTAAATGGCTGTAATCTTTCACCTTTACCTGCAGCTAAAACTACCGCTGTTTTAATTCTCGACACTTTCAAGCACCGTAATTAAAGCTGTAATTGCCGATGCAGCAGCTAAATCTGTTGATATTGTAACTCCGGGAGCTATGTCAAGGATTAAATCAGCGAATCTGTATATTCCTACGGGTATTCCTACACGTGAACCTATGAGAATGTTTATTCTTTTAACTTTAGGGTTGTTAAATATCTCTTTAATCTTATCCTTCATTTTAATTACGGGTTCTCCTTCAGGTTCAAAGACGATTATTGGTTCTTTAAACCTATCTCTGATTACCTGGTACAGGTCCTGGACGTAAACTGGAATTTTATTCACTTTCCTAGCATATGTTTTCTTTTGGATGCTATATCTTGACTCTATTCCTTCATAAACTCCCTTAAGAAACATTAGAAGCTGATCAGCTGGAATGGAACCTATAGGAGCTATTACGAGTTCCTTTACTTCAAATGTTTGTGCTTCTCTACCTATTCTAACACCCATATTGTAAGAAGCATCTAAGGGACCTAGGTAAGGCATTTGAATAAGAGCTATTTTGCGCAAATACTTTACCACAGGCTCCTTTCCTGGCCTTAGCTTCTTATACTCTTCTGTTCCTTTTAAAACGGATATCAGAGCTATATTCCCTACAATTTCAACTGCAACTATTTTGTCAGGGAATGAGAGGTTAACAGAAGCATTTGTTACCTCTTTAACCGCAGCACCAGCTTTAACATTTACATCCAAACTTGTGAAATCATGTTTTCCCCTACGAGTTGTTCTTACGGCAAAAGTTTCTTCAGAACTTATGTTTCCTAAAGCTACTTTTCTTGCAGCCTCAACTATTTTATTCAAATCTGCTTCAACAACTTCGTAAGCTGGTATGACCTTTTCAGCTTCAAGAACATTCTCCTTAATTTTCCTAGCAAATTCAAAATGCTTATCTGCTTCGACAAGAACAAGACCTAGAAATCCTTGAGGACGCGGATAGACTTTTACATTAGAGTTTAGTTCTAAGATTCTAGCTGCTGCTATATTTTCTAAGCCAAGAGGTGTTTTAACCAGAATATTAGGCCTATTCAAAAATTTAAGCCTCGAAATACTGGGCTACTTTACGTCTAAAATGAGTATTTCAGAAATATTGTTTAAGCTTTTTCTTCCTGTACAATAACTTCTCTTATTATTTCTTCTGCTTCTTTACCCTTAAGCATTAGCGGTGAAACAACAACTGCGGGTTTGGGGCCTTTAGGTGTTGGTATTGTAAGTAGTTTTGACTTGTAAATCTCAACTTTTCTTAGAGGATATATTTTCTTTGCTTGGGCAAATATTTCACTTGATAATTTGCCGAAGATCATTGCTTTAATTAGTTCGTCTAAAGTCATTTCTGAAGCTCTTTTCTCAATAATTTCCTTCATAATCTTCCTAATAGCTCTCTTTTGCGAAGACTTGCATCTATAAGATGTTAGCACCGCTGCCGTTATTCTTAGGCCATAACCATCTTTTGTTTGTACATTAAATATTCCCTGTATTTTGCTACTTCTCCTTCTAACAATGCTCCTCATGTAGTCCCTAGCTAGTTCATGACCCTTAAACCTGGTAATGCATTTATCCCCGATGACTTTAATTATTTGGAAGAATAAGTGAACATGAACTAAGGTAAAGTCTCCTGTTAAATCATACAATGTTGTTTCAATAACTCTGCCAATAAGCTTTAGCGGATTATCTGAAGGTGTTGTTCCTAAAGGGACTTCGCCAAACACTGGAGGAGCTACTATGGTGTACCATTTCTTCATTTTCCACTTATCTTTAACCGCAGCTCTAGGTGCTGGCACCTACATTTCCCCATGGTTTATTTGTTTTCTTAAGCTACCAGATTTAGGATTAAAAGGTAATATAAAAGGCTTACTTTACAAGTTTTCATCGCAATTCCGCATCTACTTAAGCTTTCTAAGTAGTATTTCAATAGATTTTACGTGAGCTAATATTTCATTTAAAGTATTATATAGTGTTCCCATGATTCCACTGTCTCCTTCTAATTCAATAATTATTTTAACTTTAGAATTCTCAAGTAAATCCCTTATAACCATACCTTCCTTTGTTAAAATGTTATCGGGTTTCAGAGCATAATATACGGTTTTAGCTTCTTTCTCTTTTTCATAACTTAGAGTGAGCTTAGAGAATATTTTCACTTCATAACGCCCTTAAGCACTCTATAATGTTTTTAATGCTTTTAAATGTGAGTCCGTAAACTTTCTTCTCGTATGCTTTCTCTATAAATTTTTCCAAAACACGTAATAGTTGTTCACCAAAAACTCTACGAATCGAAGAATATGGTATTAGAAGCTCTTTTCCACATTCTATAGCTATTAAATCGTCTTTTTCTATTAAACCTGAGGTTACGAGTATTGATTCTAACACATAGTATGGAGCTGTATCTGGTCTTTCTAAATGTAGAATTTTCAACACCCTATTTTCAACTTCCATCTCTTTCAAACCTTCCTTTACTAACACGTCTACTGTTCTACTTAATTTTCTAATCGTAGCAAAATATTCTGGTTCATAAATCTTTATAAGTGGTGAAAAATGTTCCTTCATAAAAACTGACTTCTCCATACCATATGTTTCAACTATTATGTCCAGCACCAATGATAGCTCTAGGGAGTCAGATATAGTTTCCGAAACTTTCTTCTTAAGACCATAGGTGTCTCCTATTAGATCTTCTATCTTCCATGCATTTTCTTTGACTTTGTTGATTATATTTAAGAGGTCTTTAACAATTTCCTTTATTTTTACTGGATCATGCTCAATCAATTTTGTTCTTAAGTCATGTATTCCATGATCACGGAGGAACTTTTCAGCTTCGACATAACTTCCTGTAATTCCAAAAAGGAATGGTATTAGCGAGTATGTTAATACTTCAACTATAGGTTTATGGTTTGCCCCGGCTATTCTAAGTCCTTTTACTTTATCCAAGATATCCTTGCTTACACATTCGTTTAAGAATATTTCTTCGGACATTAATTTAGGATACCTAAAGAAATTATGAGCTATAATTGAGGATAATGTTAACATGTAGTCTAGGTAATCATATGTTTCCTTAAGCATTTGCCAAACAATAATCGCTAATGGAGTTTCATGATTGATACATTTTAGAAAAGGAAGTTCTTTTTCACGAGTTTTTAACTTATAATCGCATAAACCTATGAGATATCCTCCCTTAGCATACTTATTTAAAGTTCTTACTGTCGATTCATTCAACGGTAAACCTAAGGTTAGGACTACTTCATTCTTAATGTCATCCATAGTAATTAGTGGTTTAGCCTTTACTGCCACCCTAATGTCTCTACTTAACAATTTAGATGTAATAACCGACGAAACAATAATGTCTGGAACTGTTGGATATACGAACATCTTTATTTCCTTGAACTTTGAAAGTTCAAGGAGCACATCTTTTATCGGAATGGTTTTTCTTCTTTTAGGCTTAGTAAAACCCAATAGGCTAGCATTATGCTTCAATAAACCACCTAGAATAACTAAAGAATTTCAGACTAAAAACTATCTGCTCTAATGCTTAGAGAAGATGTTTAAAAGGAGAGGCTAGAAGGTTTTTGAAACCAGTAATTTAACTTTCTCTGGTTCGTATTTCCAGTCTTTAGGTAGCTTCCCTATTCTCTTATAGTACTTGACAAGCCTTCTTATTTTGGACTCTATTTCTTCAAGTCCTCTTTTAGAATGATAATCTTTAGGATGTTCTTCAAGATGAGTTCTTAGTCTAGCAGCTCTTTTCAACAAGTTGAATAGATCCTCTGGTATTTCCGTGGCTAATCCATGTTCTTCAAGTACTTTGGTTATGCCCTTACCTAGAATAGGTTTCACTAAAGGTATACCATATTGGTCTCTTAGAATAATACCTATCATAGACGGCCCATACCCTTTTTTAGCTAACTCAACAATTAATGCCTCGATTTCTTCGGAGCTAAGTCTAAGCCACCTAGGAGGACTTGCCCTGACGGGCCTAGTTGAATGTGACTTACCTTTCTCCCTCTTCTTATTCACGTAACATACCCCTCTGCTTCTTCTTCATAAAATATTATTTCCACTTTTTAAACCTTATTATTTCATTTTCTCATTCACTAGCCATTTGGCTAGCTTCTCGAAAGCTTTAGCTCTATGAGAATATTTATTTTTCTCTTCTACATCCATTTGCGCGAAAGTTACGTTAACGCCCTTGGGCGTGAATATGGGGTCAAAACCGAACCCTTTATTTCCTAGTTCTCTGTAAGCTATTGTTCCTTCTACCTCACCTTCAAAAAGCTTAACATAGTTAGAATCCATAAAACCTACTACAGACTTGAATTTAGCGTATCTGTCCTCAATATTTTCCATTAGCTTCAATATTCCCTTACATCCTATTGTTTCATACACGTAGCTCGAGTAAGGGCCTGGAAACCAGTTTAAAGCTCTTATAAATAGTCCAGCATCTTCAACTACTATGGGTTTATTTATTTCAGGGTATAGTAGGGCTAAACTATAAAGAACTATTTCTCTTAGGTTTCGAGCTTGTATTTCTACCTTATTTGTTTTTAGCATTCTAAGTTCTATACCGTATCTTTCCATGATCTTGGATGCTTCTAGAAACTTATGCTTGTTTCTTGTTATAAAGTATATTTTCAAGCTTTTTTCCTCCTTTCTTTAACGTACCTACCTCTTCTCCTTATTTCGAGCATTCTTTCATAAACTTTTTGAGCATATTCTTTACCTATGATGTTTTCGTAACCTTCGATGATGCTGTTCTTAACGTAGTTAACAATATCGTAGTGTGTGCTTTCAAGCGATCTTAGAAGTAAGTGCATATCTATGGCATGTTCTTCTATCTCGCCCGTTTTCTTTGAAAGCCCGAAGTCTATTACTACAAGCTCTTTTCCTGTGTTTATTATGTTTGAAGTTGTAAAATCACCGTGAGCTATGTTGTTGAGATGAAGCATTGCCATTATTTCTCCTGTTCTAAAAAATAATTCTTTTAGCTCGTTAATATCCATCTCTTTTACACAATGTAGTAATAAATTTCCCTCAATGAACTCCATTATAATTAGGGTTTCTTTTGTGTCAAAGTAGAAAAGTGTAGGAACAGGTATTCCCTCCTTTCTAGCAATGTAGAGCATTTTTGCCTCATTTATTGTTCTTCTTACTCTTAAATTTAGGTCAAATTCAGGTTTTCTGTAAGGCTTAGGAACTCTTTTCTTAAATATTGCTTTATATCCTAAGAATGTGCCTAGATAAATGTTTGCTTCAGCACCTTTACTTATAAGTTTTCCAACTTTAATTTCTAAATTCAGCTTATCCAAGGAATATCAACCTCGTCAAGCCTCCAACGTTGCCTAATGAACGATTCTTTAACATCTATTGTTATCCCTGATTTGTAGAGAAGAACGCCGGTCCAAGCTATCATAACGCCGTTGTCTCCCATGTACTTCTTAGGTGTAATATATAGTTTTGCTTGGTGTTCCTCAGCCATGAGTTTAAGTTTTTTCTGAAGTATAGGGCTTGCACCAACACCTCCCGTTAAAAGTACCTCTCTCTTTTTAGTATGGGCTAGTGCTCTTTCAGCAGCTTCTACGAGCATGTTGTATGCGTTTTCTCTAAAACTTAAACATAGGTCTTCAACTCTCACGTCGGGTTCTTTAGCTTTCCTAAGAGCTGCTGTTAATAGTCCCGAATATGAAAGATCTTCTCCCTTAACAACGTAGGGTAAATCTATTATTTTCTCTCCTTTCTCAGCATATTTGTCCACTACGTGAAGACCTTCAACAATATAGGGTGGTGCTAATCCTAATTCTCTAGCAAAAACGTCTAAGCAGTTTCCAAGAGCAATATCTAGTGTTTCTCCGAAAACCCTATAGCGACCTCCAGAAAAAGCCGCTATTATTGTGTTCCCTCCTGAAACATAAACTATTAAGGGATCCCTTGCTCCGGTGAGCATTTTACCTATTTCAATATGTGCAACAGCATGGTTTACTGGAAGTAAGGGTTTTGAGAAATATATTGCTAATGCCCGTGCTATAGTTGCTCCAGAACGTAAACATGGACCTAAACCTGGACCTAATGCTATAGCTATTGCTGATATTTCATCCATTGAAACATGAGCTTCAGTTAGGGCTTTTCTAACAACTTCAGGGCCATATGTTGAATGGTGTTGTGCGGCTTCTCTAGGATGTATTCCTCCTTTTTCAGGGACATAAACTGCTCTAGCATCTGCTAATATGTTTCCTTTATCATCAACTATTCCGCAGCCGAAAGTATGCGCTGTAGATTCTATACCTAAAACTATAATCCTTTTAGGGTCCATGGTTTGAACCATATAGTTAAACTAGGATTTTCTGCTCTTACCCCTTCTAGGTGTTCTTGGAGTTACAAATTCCGTGTATCCGCATTTACCACAGTGCCATCTTTCAACAGGTTTAAGATGGTGCGCCATTATGCTTTTACATCTTGGACAGACTTTGTTTTTAAGCCTTATAGTGCCTTTCTCGTAATCGTACTCGTATAGTTTATGTACATGAGCCATTCCTAACTACCCTCTTCCTTCTTTTTCTCTTCTGGAGGCTTATTCCTTAAAATTATGTGTTCTGGTTCAAAACTTCTAGCTTTTTCAGGGCTTTCATATATGTGAATTATCGCTGTAGTTTCGGCTTTTCCAAACTCAGAAATAATGTTCCTTACATAAACAACATCTAAGGGCACGTTAAATGTCTCTGCAATAGTTTTTCTCACAACCCATCTGCTTGGTGTTCCTTTACCCATGTGGAATATTTTCGCTTTAACCTCTTTCCTACCTATGAGGGAGTTCCATTTATCTTCAACAATTACTATTTCATATCCTTCAGCAAGTTTTATCGTCCTAGCCGCGACCTCTTTCTGTGCCATAGCGTTAATACCTCATGTTTACCATGATTTTCTCAATGCCTTTCATGATTTTACTTGTCAGTTATACTTATATTTTGCTCTAAATACTTTCCAACTTATCAAACTTCTCAACAATTTCTCTTGCTTTCTTCTTTACTTCATCAGTAACCTGTATAAAGACAATCCCTATGTTAGGTTGTCCGTAAAAAATCAAAGATCCTTTAGGAGCTTCTATGAGAGCAGGGAGAGTTAAAAGGTCTTCTTCACCATCAACTATAATTAGCGTTTTAAACTCTGATTTAATATGTTTTCTTATTTTATTCCATGCATCTTCACTTATATGTCCTGGAGGGTTCCTAGTATGTACTATAATGTTAAAGAAGCGGTCATAATTAAACGAGAATTCCATTCTTCTGCGGTACATTTTATAATCGATAATTGATAAATCAGGTAAAATACCTGACATTAAAATGTATTGTGTAATAACATCTCCTATGCTAACTACTCTCGTAGGCTTAAACTTGTTTACAACATTGATTATCTTTTCCATAGATTTCTCAGGTATGGTCTCGATGAGTTCTCCTAAAGGCTCCTTAAGTTTTGCTCTAAGTTCCTCAGGTAGTTTGAGAAGCAACCTATCTTACCTTAATAGCGTACATGTGTGGTTTTGTTTTGTTAAGTATTTGTGCAGCTTTTGAATCTGAGGAAACAATTATTACTAATCCTTCCCAATCATCACTAAATGTTCTTGATCCACATACTGGACATTGCACTTCTTCATGAGGAACTAATGCGTTACATTTCTTACATGCTTTGAAGGGTTTCCTTTTACGATATGACATTGCTTATCACTTCTTCTTTTTAGGTTTTTTAGGTTTACCATATATTCTTTCAAGGTCTTCTTTTATCCATTCAAGTTTGCCTAGGAAAGGTTGCCTCATGGTTACTCCTATTCTCATAATTTTATTTGACATTGAAGTGCTTATGGTTATTATTCTCGCTCTTACATGGTCTCCTCTTTCCAATATTCTCTTAGTTTCTTTTCCTATGAGAGCTCCTCTTCTACCATCGTACATTAAAACATCATCTAGTATCTGAGATTTATGTGCTAAAGCATCTAATGGACCTAAGCTTATGAATGCTCCAAAGTCTGTTATTTCAACTACTTCTCCTTCAACTACTTCCTTTATTAAAGGCTTAAAAGCTAGAATGGAAAACTCTGTTTCATGGTATGTAGCTCCATCGCCATGAATTATAACTCCTTCTTCTGAAACATTAACATCGAATACGGCTAGTATTAACCCTAAATCCTTGTCTATTGTGCCTTCATATTTTTCACGCAACGATTTTAAAGCTGCTTCTTCTAAGGGTAAATGGAACATCTCAGGAGGTATTCTGACAATATCTTGAACACGATAAACGTAATACATTATTTATTCCTCCACGTATCCGCATGGTTAATATTAAATCGTGATATTTCTTTACTAGAAATCCCCTATATAAGTGTATTATGTGTTTAAGGAAAATATTCCACTATTACCCTTTTCTCCTCTATGTTTAGGAAACCAACCGGTATATTTAGTCTTCTAGCTTTCCTACGTAGTTCCCTATCATTAGTTATTAAAATTCCTCTTTCTCTTGAAGTTAATGATAGAATTATGTCATCTGTTTTTACGTGTTCTGGGATTTCATGTTTCAGAATGTTTATTTTTTGCTCCTGAATTACTTGTAATGCTTTCTCGGCTAATTTCTTTTCAAGAAACTTACAGTGCCTAGCTTTTCTCTTTAGTTCTTTAACAACTATTTCAGGTACGTAGATTTCGCAACGCATTATTAAAGCATCTTCAACAGCTTGTTTAATGTTTATCCCATATTTTATAGACTGCATTAAGATGTTAGAATCAATAATGACTTTTTTCAATATTTTAACGTACCCCAGCCTATGAGCCTCCATCTACCCATAATTCTTCTGCTTATAGCTACTCTAGCATTCTTTAAAGCTACGATAGGTTTAGCTAGTTTTATTTCTAAAGTATCCTTAGTTACACTAGTCACTATTCCCCACGATATCATTGTACCGACAGTTAACATTAGGCTCTCTTTAGGCCTTATTGGTTCAACTCTTATCATATGTTTCATTCCTACAACTCTTTCCAGTGTCTTATATTCTAGGGAGATCTCCCAAAGTGTTGGAGGTAGTTGGCCCGGTTTTCCTACAATGTTTCCTACTAAGTTATCGTTCTTCGTCAATGCAGGGTCCAGTTCTGTTCCAATGGCCACCAGTCCTCCAGGCTTAGCCTCTTTAACCTCAATATCGCCGAACCTTAGGCTTACGACTGTTGTTTCTAATGGTTGATACTGTGTTTTCCCACCAACCTCTATTCTTACGCCTGGTTTGATCTCTATTCTATCGCCTACCCTAATTACCCCTTGAATTATACTTCCTCCAACAACTCCTCCTACAAGTTTTTCAGGAGGTGTTCCAGGTCGGTTAACATCGAAGCTTCTAGCTACGTACATTAAAGGTGGTTTTTCAAGTTCTCTTTTAGGTGTAGGTATATTTTCATATATTGCTTTCACAACAGCATCAACATTTACTTTATGTAGTGCACTAACGGGAATTATTGGTGCGTTTTCGGCCCAGGTGTTTTTAACGAATTCCTTAATTTGCTTATAGTTTTTCAAAGCTTGTTCTTTTGAAACAACATCTATTTTGTTCTGCACTATAACTAGGTTTCTAATACCTATAATGTCTAGAGCTGCGAAATGTTCCCTAGTTTGAGGTTGAGGGCATGGCTCGTTAGCAGCTATAACTAAAATTGCCCCATCCATTATTGTTGCTCCTGAAAGCATAGTTGCCATTAGAACCTCGTGGCCTGGAGCATCAACATAAGATACCCTTTTTAATAATACGCTTTCGCATCCGCATTTAGGGCATTTTGGTTCAGTAACCCAAGCCTCAAGGCCTTGGCAGCATTGACACTTAGCAATATTTCCGTCAGCATAGCCTAGTTTAATTGTCATTCCTCTTTTAAGCTCCTCACTATGGGTAGCAGTCCATTTCCCCGTTAAAGCCTGCACTAGAGTTGTTTTGCCGTGATCAACGTGGCCTACAACGCCGATGTTTACTTCTGGTTGCTTTAGAACCCAAGGCATTTTAGAGGCTTAACCTCCTTGAAGAAATACTATTTCTTTTTCTCTTTACTTTTTTCCTCAGTAACTATTTTAACGTTTATTTGGACAATGTCTTCAGTTATAACATTGCCCCTAACTGTTTTCCTTCTACGTTCACCCTTTTCTTTAGGATGAAAACCAGGCGGTCCTGACAGTAGAACTCTCTTCTTAACTCCTCCAGGAATATCCGGCCTCATAGGGAATCCTGAACTATCACTACCACCTCTGATTTCTAACTTTTTACCTTTAAGCTCACTAGAAATTAGTGAACCATCTATGATATCACCTATTTTTAACCCTATAAGCCTCATTGCTGCTTCTCCTTTAACAACGTAGGTCTTAGCCCTACCGGTTGCCGGGTCAGACACTACAACTTTAAACTCAGGCATTACCTTTAAACCACCATATCCCTTATTATCGCAGAAAAGTAAAAGCATATTCAGAATATAAATTTTCCTAATAAGGTAATGCAATAGTACGAGCAGACATATATTTGTTTAATCGCATAAGATGTATGTACAATAATTGTATACAATTATTATGGATAAATAATGTCTACAACTACCTTAAGTATTAGGATAAGGAGGGAACTGAAAGAGAAAATGGCGAAGATCAAGGATGTGAACCAGAGAGAGGAAATAGAGATTCATAGAAGAGAAAATTAAAGAAATAGAACACAAGGAGATTCTAAACACCATTAACGATATTCTAAGTAACATAGAAGTGTCTAAGGAGCCAGCATGGAAAACCATTAGAGAGTACAGAGAAAAGAGGTAGCTAAACACATGTACATCGTAGATGCCAAGTGTATTTGCAAGTATTATTGTTAAAGATAAATTCTATAATAGCGCAAAGGAACTCATAGTGAAGTATAGGAGAGAAGGACTAATAACCGTAGACATAGTATTTGTTGAGTTAGCTAATGCCCCATGGAAACATACTTTTAAACCTAAAAGAATACCCGAGAAAATGTTTAACGAATTAAAAACATCATACTATCGCTTATACAGAACGCAGTACAGAAAATTTATAGCTCAAAAAACTTAATCGTAAAATCCCTAGAAAACTCAGCCAAATACGATATAATAGTTTATGATTCACTCTACATCACATTAGCTTTAGAAACAAAAAGTCTAAACTACTTACATTCGATGAAGAACTGAAGGATAAAGTAAGACGACAAGCACTAAGTGCCCTTTAACATTTTCCACTTCCAACAATGCCTCCCTACTATAATTAAAATAGAATATTACTAGCGGTTACCTTAAGGTCCTAAATAAAGTGCCAACTCTACTTCGCTAAATCCCTCTTCTGACGCGTCACCTATCAATATGAAAAGTATTACGTATTCTCTTGAGAGTCTACCTAATGGCGCCTCAATAGTTATAGGTATTCTTACTACTTCTCTAGGTTTAACTTTAAATACGTAAATGTGTCCCTTGGAAGGCCCTATACTAATGTATGCTTTCAATTCTTCAGGGAAAGATGCTTTTATTATTTCCAGCGTCCTTTGTAATGAGTTTCCATCTCCATAATACATGGCTTCAGCTATTTCTTCTTCAGCTAATCCCAAATTGAGGTCAAGGTGTATTTTATCGGGAATAGTACAGTATATGGTAAACGCGTATGTTTCTGTCTCATTTAAATTTCCAGCCTTAATTATGTATTCAACCGATGCCTTCCTAGAAGTAAAGGTGTACCATCCTTGCCTCGTACTTTTAAGTCCACTTATAATCCTATATCCTAACGTGGGAGTACCGTAGTATGTTTCTATAGGAAATCCCCACCAAGAAGCAGTATTTTCAATGTTCTCAGTAACCACACTGGATAATGGAAAGGAAATTACTATAAAGAACATTATTAAGAGAAACAATATGTGTTCATAACGTCCCTTCATAGCAACTTCATCCTAGCACTAAGCATTTTTTCTCAGCGTTCCCTACATTGTCTAAGGTTATTTTAGACTTTTATGAATAATATGTTTTCACGCATATAGAAGCATTGCTTTAGTTGAGCAGTGTTCATGTATTATTAATATTCATCCTCACAGATTTTCCCACGGTCTTAATGTTACGTAGGGATAATGGCTTTCTCCTTAGGGGCCTATATATAGTCCACCGGCTCCTCCTACGCTGTACCCTTCAGCTGGTGCAAAGGGTGTTATCAGAAAAGCTCCTAGCAGATACGTTTTAGAAACTTTACCAGTAGGTGCTTCAAGAATTATAGGTATTTCTATTTCTTCGCCTGGCTCCAACGTAAACAAGTAAATGGGAGTTTCCGTGTATTTCACATATGCTTTAAATTCTTTAAATTTACTTTCAAGCTTATCTGTAAATTCTTTAAGTAAAGTGATATCATGTTCCCTAATAGCTTTAACAAGTCCTTCTATGATTAGTCTCTCTTCTAGTCTCGCATCATAAGGCCAAAGCATGTCCTGTTCAAGCAACTTCTTAAACTCTTCATATGGTGTACATGCAAGAAATAGAATGTATGTCTCAGAGGAATTGCTGATTTGCCTTACCCTTAATATAACTATGGCTTTCTTTGATACAAAAGATACATGGTTTCCTCTTGTAGTGTTAAATCCGCTGACTATTTCTAACTTGGTATATGGACCAGTTATCTCAACAGTTTCCGTAGGTGATTTTTCAGGTAATATAGCTGTTTCCGATGAATGAAGAAAACTTATGCTAATTAGCAGTAGAACGACTATTGCAGATATGTAAAGTATTAGGAAGGACTGTTTTTCCTTGCCTATCATTTCACTCACCAAGACCTTTTAGTTCTAAATATGTTATGTAGACTAGTTTTTGTGAATAATAAAAATCGACCACAACTTCACATTCTTGGCCTCCAATACATGCAGCAAATCCGCGTGCTAAACCAGTTATTGTGTATTTTTCTACTTCATTGTAGTCATTCGTACAGTCATAAGTTTTACTTATCTTGTACGTCTTGTTATATACTCCTTCTTTTAATGTTACGCACCAAGACTTATATGGATCTATAGTCCATTTTCCCTGTTTATAATCGTATATTCTAAATCCTATGTCAAGTGCCGCTCTTAACCCTCTATAGCTTCCTATAGTGCCCTTTACGTATATCTTTGTCGATGCGGTCATGTATGGCCCCCAGTATAATACTGGAGAATTTCCCGGAACAGGTTTAGCGTTGAATTCTACCATGGCAAAACCTGATGCAGAAGTTGCTGCAGGCGTTGTATATGCGTAAGCATAAATATACGCATAACCATAACCACAGAGGGCCTTTGCCTTAGCATCAGCCCAGGCATATGGGGGTCTGTCTGGAAGAGGATAAGCCACCGTTTTAGCATTAGCGTAAGGGGGTGCTCTTTTTAACGCAAGGACTACAGATGTAATAAGACTTAATAACAGCAACAACAATACGAGTATTATTGCTGTTCTTCTAAATTTCATTTTAATCCTTATTGAATTAAAGGTTATATAAATATTTATTTTTTTTAACTTGTTGCCAATATTATATTTGAAAAATCTTATTAGTGTGCTGCTTCTTTGTACTTTACACTATCCATAAACTATTTTTAGTTGTTTTTAATTAGTACGTTCTTGAGTGGTATTTATGCATGCTAAGTTTAAGTATTTTCTTTATTGTTTTATGCTTTGCATATTTGGTGTGTTTTACGGTCTCTTACTGTATGCTCATGGCCCTTCTGGTATATTTGCTCAGTTTGCAGCGTTTATTTATGC
>CAZBXI010000034.1:0-16728 GCA_964496035.1 uncultured Desulfurococcales archaeon | reverse complement strand
CAACAGCCTTTAAGGCTTCCGTAAGGTAGATTTTGTATTTCCCTAGTTTTCCACCAAAATTACCTGCAGTTATTTTAACTATTCCTGGAACCTTAACCGCAGCCTTAATTGCTACACCCATTGCTTTAGCTACAGCTTTCGGTGTTAAGCCATTAATAACTATTTCATATACGCTCTTAACTCCTTCAGGTATTTCGCTGTCAGGAGCGATTCCTCTAAGTGTTGGACAGTATTTGTGGTTTGTTGTGGCTATTAACTTAGGGTACTTCATGGAACCTGGTTTAGAACCCGCTCTGACAACGCCGCCAGGGAATGGTGTAATAACGCCAGTAACGTATTTATGTATTGCTTCTACAGCTCTAGTCGCTGCTTCAAGCCCGGCATCCATGTTTTCCGCAAGTATGAAAATATTACCTCCAGCAACACCTTTAACAACAGCTATTGTTTCTTCTATCATGAATTCCCCTTCCATAACTGGAACGACCCACATCGTCCTGCCAAACATTTTAACTTTTCTCTGATAACCATCACCAAACATTGCTATAACATCGCCTACTCTCATTTTCCTCTTAACAGGAGGTAGTCCGTCAAAGGCTCTTGTTGTTGGTGCTGTTAAAATACACTGACTTAGCCTAGCTATTACTTGCTGTCTTAGCTCAGGATACGATTTCTGGAAAATCTGAATTAAAACTCCGGGTCTTTTATCCGGTGTTTTCTCTGGTGGTACAAACTTTTCAATACCTGATTCAGCAGGTGACATTATTATTGATGATCCGAAACCTGTTGCTTCTAATCCTGCGATTTCAGCCCACTTATAATTCTTAGCGGTTATTAGTACTCTTGTAGCATACATGGGGAATGCTTCAGCGAAAGTCTCTTCTATTTCAACTCCGTTTAGCTTCATGAATAAAACCCTTATGGATTATGTTTTCAGACCTTTATTAACTCTTCCATAAGTTGGGTATATGTGGCTAACGAATAGGAGTTAAAGGTGAAATAATCTCTACGAGAACATATACTTATTGAAAATTAGGGCTTAGGGAATTTTTCTTTAAGCTTTCTTCTAGCAACCTTCTTTGCCTCTTCAAGTATGGTTCTTGCTTCAGCAGATACGTAGGGAGCTTCAACGGTAAAGTTTAGACCTTCAATGGATAAGGACTGTGCTAGGTCGCTTAGAGAGTAATGTACGTTTTCAAGTTCTAAGGAAACCTCGGGCATAATGTTCTTCATAGATTTACTTAGCTCTAAGACTATAGGCTCTAGCTGGGCAACTATCGTAGCAGCATTTTGGGCATGAAGTATTGTTTCGAGTCTTAGCAGTACTTTCTCAAGGGCTAACTTAGAAACTGTTAATGTTCCTACTATTTTCCTTAATTCAGCCAGTTCATTAGCGTAAATTGCGGCTCTATGCTCATCTCCTCTGAGCTTAGATTTCACAATTTCATTGTATAATCTTTTCTCCCTATCTTCTAATTTTATAAGAAATCTGTTTATTTTGGCTATTTCACTGTTCAACTTATATATGGAATATGTAATTTTCTCTCCTATGTTCTTACTTTTCAAAACCTTTTTCAGCTCTTCGTCTTCGCTTTTGCTTAGAAAATGAATCACACTAAGCCCCTAAAATAACTACACTATTTAGATTGTGTTTTAAATTTAATGGGTAAATACTATACGTTCCTAGTTATTCCATACAGGAAGAAACAATCTCTTTAAGCTCCTTAACCTTGCTTCTAGATACTTTCCCCAATCTACCTCCATGGCAAGCAGCTGTTCTAACACCTACAACATCGAAATCAAGTTCGTAAGCTATTTTTATATGTTCCTTCCTTAACCCTCCTGCTAATGCTGTTAAGAGACTTCTCTCCTTAGCTTTAACTACGAATTGTTCCAGATAGCTTAATGTTAAATAGTTAAACGTATTTGTTCCATCCTTTATTCTAGTATCTATCATAACACCATCAGCCTCAGTTTTGTATGCTATTTCAGGTAAGTTGAGTGGGTTAATTGACTTTACTTTTCTAAAATCAGCATACCCTACCAATATGACTTTGGAAGAACTTGCTTCCTTAGCTCCTTCAACAACGCTTCTTGCGATGTTATATGCTGTTTCAACATCGTTTGCCTCAATACCTACTTTAATGTAGTTTAGCTTCATTGACGCTAGAAAATATGCTGCAAGCCTAACTGTTGAGGGACAACATTTAACATCGCCTACTGCAGCACTTAATTCACATTTAATATTCTTAGAATTAATTATGTTTACAATATTTCTCAGTACTTCGGGTTTAGGAGCGCCTAAACTTCCTGAAGACGGGTCCTTAACATCTACTATATCTGCTCCACCCTCAACTGCATCAAAGAGTTCTTCAGGATACCATATTGATACCAAAAGCCTCATAGCTGTACACTCCACATATACGCGGTGGTAGTAGCTTGGACCCGTGAGCAAAGTGGTTGTACGGTACGTTAATATTTAATTTAAGTAATCTATATAGAATCATTCGGAACTTGGGAAGAACAATCATGGAACATAGAGGTCTTTACTTTAGAGATAAAGTGGCTATGGCTATCGTTATAGTTTTCATAGTAGTGTTTTTCATAGACCTAATGGTGAACCTGTTTTTTGTCTTGCCAACAATAACTCTCCCTTCGCCAATAGTTGACTTAATAACAACAGACAAGAACTTACCGGGTGAAGCTAGAGACTACGCGTTAAGTGACTTTATAATAATAAGGAAAGTTTCTGGAAGAGTTAGAGTAATTTGGCGTGCCCCGAACAACTTAATTCTCCTGAGTATCTACGGTTAAACATAGTTTTTTACTTAGTTTCCTTCATTGCTATACCCATGTTAGTAGCTAATATAAACGTAGGTAAAGTTCTGAAAGACACCATCATAGAATACGCGAAATCTGTAATTGTCCCCTTACTTTTAGCTGAAATACTTAGTGTCAATAGATTATTCGGATCAATAGGATACTATTATGCTAAGCTAGTATTCACTAAACTTGACATGATCCCTCAGGAAGAATATGCAAAAGCATTAGTATTGTACTTTCTCTCACAATATTCTGAAAAGTGGATCATAATTTTTGGATTCATAGGATTAGCTACGCTTTTCATACTAAGATCGGTTAGAAGAGATACCATTCCGGGAATGCTTTCTGAAGCACTCAATTTCATAGTGTTAAACGCTTTCTACTTCTCATCCTATGTTTTAATAGCGCATATGGTCTTATTTCGCGAACACTTGTTTAACTATTTCCTAATATTCATTGCCATGTTACTTCCCATAATTAGAATGTTGTTAGTTATAAAAGCTCCCGAAGGTGTTTAATCCATTTAAATTAAACCCTATTTCTCTACTGTACCTTTTTATCTTTTAATAAACAATGGAAAGACAATTGATCATCTAATCATTCCCAATGTTGTTGAGGGCATAAAGTAGCGATGACTATTGCTCTTCAATACTAAATAGTGTTGCATAAGATTTTACTAAATATTTGTTCTGAATTATCGTATAAAGGGTAAGTGCCTAAATGTTTGACCCATATGTTGTAAGAAACGATTTCCCTACACTTAGCATTAAAGTTCACGGTAAACCACTAGTTTACCTGGATAACGCAGCTACAAGCCATAGGCCTAAACAAGTTATTGAAACTGTAAGGAAATTCTATGAAGAATACAATGCAAATGTTGAAAGAGGGCTTCACTATTTAAGTCAGAAAGCTTCTGAAATGTATGAGGAAGCTCATGAGATCGTAGCTAAGTTTATTGGGGCTAGAAGCTGGGAGGAAATAGTTTTCACATATAATAGCACATATGCTTTAAACATGCTTGCCCTAATGATGGGTTTCAACATTCTTGAGGAAGGAAATGAAATACTAATCACTCTTATGGAACATCATAGTAATATGCTTCCATGGAGGTTTATAGCTAGAAGGGTAGGTGCTAAAGTTAAATACATTATGATAAGGAGCGATTATACTCTTGACTATAAGGACTTAGAGAACAAGATTTCTGATAAAACAAAAATTGTTGCTATAACTCAGATGTCTAATGTTCTAGGTACAATAAATGACGTAAAGTATGTAGCTAAGTTAGCACATAAGGTTGGTGCTATCGTTATTGCTGATGGTGCGCAATCAGTACCTCATATGCCCGTTAATGTCAGAGAATTGGATGTAGATTTCCTAGTTTTTAGCAGCCATAAAATGTTAGGACCCACAGGCCTAGGTGTCCTTTACGGGAGAAAGGACTTTTTAGAAGAATTAAACCCTGTGATTGCCGGTGGGGGGACAATAAAAGATGTTACGCTGAAGGAGGTCATTTGGGCGAACCTTCCTGAAAAGTTTGAAGCCGGTACTCCTCATATTGCAGGTGCTATAGGCTTAGCTGAAGCAATAAAGTACTTGGAGAAGATAGGTATGGAAAACATAAGGGAACATGAGAAGCAGCTAACAGAGTATACTCTTAAACTTTTAAGTGAGGAATTAGAGGATTTCGTAAAACACTATGGTCCAACAGATTTAAGTGTTAAAGGAGGTATAGTAGCGTTTAACGCTAAAAACTACGATCACCATGCAGTAGCTGCTTTCCTAGATACTGAAGGTATCGCTGTTAGAAGTGGAATGCATTGTGCACATCCACTACATCATTACCTAGGTTTAAGGGGGACTGTTAGAGCAAGTTTCTACTTGTACAATGTTAAAGAGGATGTTGATGCTCTAATTGATGCTTTAAAGAAATTAAAGAAAATTAGCGGGTAATCATATATTTCTAACAGGTTATAAACATAGATTTGTGAAGTAAGTTGCTAGAAAAGGTAATAATGGCTGCTATAGGCGAAATTAAGAGTGAGTGTTTTACGACAAAAGACGTAATAGATGTTCTTAAACTAAAATATCCTAAAACGTATAGGTCAATAGTTAAGAAGTATGGCTACTCAGGTTACAATTTTAGATGCTATGTGGCAGCATCTCTTAGAGCATTGGTTGCTAAAGGACTTTTAACTAGAGGAAAAAGTACTTGTAAGGGTAAGAAGGGATTTAGAAAAACACCCAAAGGTATTGGATGGAGTTCTCCATGTATTGCTGAATGGTGTAAAGCTCAGAAAACATTACCTGAATTTCTTTACAATAAATAGTCCTTTTAGGATTAAAGTTATAAATTACCTTGAACTCTATGTTTTCGGGTGTTCTTATTTGGAAAAAAGAAGTATCGTAATTATTGGTGGAGGGACTGGAGGTTCTACTGTTGCTTCGTTTATCAGAAAGTTTGATAGGGAATCTGAAATAACAATTTTTGAAGCAGGAAAGTGGCCTACATATTCTCCTTGCGGTATGCCATTTGCACTAGCGGGCACAGTGAAGGGTTTTGATAAGCTCATAGAATTAACCCCAACGTACTTTGAAAAATTAAAAATAAATTACCATTTAGAAACGAAAGTTACGAAAATAGATTATAAAGGGAGGAAGATAGTTTATGTAAAAAATGGCGAAGAGTTTGAGAAAGATTTTGATGTTTTAGTTATAGCTACCGGTAGTAAAGGTAGGAGACTTAAAGTTGAAGGATCAGATTTGAAAGGAATATTTACAGCTAAAACTATGGACAACTTCAAGTCTATCGATGAGTACATTAGAAAAAGAAATGTTAAGAAAGCAGCCATAGTTGGTGCAGGTTTCACTGCAGCTGAAGTTGCCGAAGCATTAACTATGAGAAACATTAAGACATATGTTCTTCATAGGGGAGAAACTATTTTGAGGAAACTATTTGACGAAGACTTCGCTAAGGCAATTATGAGCACTATGTCAGCTCATGGAGTAGTGTTTATGCCTGGACGCCATGTTCGAAAGTATGTTGGAGAAAATGGTTATGTGAAGAAAGTATTCACAGAGGAAGGTGACATATTAGATGTAGATATGGTTGTTGAAGCAATAGGTGCAGCTCCTAATGTAGAGTTAGCTAGGGAGGCAGGTGTTGAGATAAGTGAGAAGACTGGAGCAATAAAGGTTAATGAGTACATGGAAACAAACTTAAAAGACATATACGCTGTTGGTGACTGTGCTTCCTCATTTAATGCAGTAACAGGTGAAGAGGAATCTAGTATGCTAGCTACAACAGCTTTCAGACAAGCAAGAATAGCTGCCTATAATATTTTAGGAAAAAGAGTAAAGTATCCAGGGCATTTAGAGACAGCAGGTCTTAAAGCATTTGAACTCTATGCAGGAACAACAGGATTAATAAATGCCATAGCTAAAAACAAAGGTATTGACAGCATAGCAGTAACACTAAGTTTACCATCGAATCCCTACTATTACCCGGGTGCTGTAGACATAAAATTTAAACTCATAGTTGATAAGAGCAATGGAAGGATTATAGGTGCTCAAGCTTTAAGCAGGAAAAACATAGCGAACTTGGTAACGGCAGCTTCATTCCTTATAATGAACAAAATGAATATATTGGATGTAACAGTTATGGAGTGGTGCTATGCGCCACCACTATCGTATGGCTGGAATGTTATTGTTGAAGCAGCTTTTCAAGCAGCAAAAAGACTGAAAATACTTTAACTAATATATTTTCACTATCTCGTATGTTGTTGTTCTCTGAGCAGGTATTCTACCGGCATCCCTTATTATCCTAATTATTCTTTCTACTGGAAGCCATGTTCCTGAAGTCGCACCAGCAGCTCTTGAAATGTTTTCCTCCATAAGTGTTCCTCCGAAATCATTAGCTCCAGCATTTAGTATTGCTTGAGCATATTTTGGCCCGAGCTTAACCCATGATACTTGAATGTTTTTAATGTAATTATTTAAGAAAATTCTTGAAACCGCATGAACTTTTAGGTCCTCTAAACCTGTGGCGCCGGGTCTAGCTATACCCGAGGTGTAAAGTCTTGTCTTATAATGTATGAATGAGAGAGGAACAAATTCTGTAAAGCCATGTGTTTCTTTCTGTATTTCCCTAATTATGTTTAGGTGTTTTGCTTTATGCTTGCTTGTATCTATATGGCCATACATCATTGTTGATGTTGTAGGAATACCCAAACTATGAGCTGTTTTAATTATTTCAATCCACGTCTTCACATTTATTTTTCTAGGGCAAATTATTTTTCTAACTTCATCGTCAAGTATTTCAGCAGCTGTTCCAGGCATACTATCTAAACCTGCCTCCTTAAGCATTTTAAGAGCTTCCCTGTAAGATACATCCATTTTAGTTGCAAAATAGTGTACTTCTTGAGGTGAGAACGCATGTATATGTATCTCAGGTAAAACCTTCTTAATACTCCTTAAAATGTCAAGGTAGAATTCAGGGCTTATTTTAGGATTTATTGCACCCTGAATACATACTTCGGTTACACCATGCTTCCATGCTTCAAGAGCCTTTTTCACAATCTCATTTATTGTTAAAGTATATGCTTCAGGATGCCCTACGGGTTTGGAATATGCGCAGAAGTTGCAATTTATCATGCATTCATTTGTAAAGTTAATGTTTCTATTAACAACAAATGTTACTATATCGCCTACTGTTCTCCATCTTAAATAATCAGCAACAATTGCTAAAATGTTTACCTCAAAGTTTTTGGCCTCAAAAAGCCTTACTGAGTCTTTCTCGGAAATGTCTTTACCGCTAAGAGCTTTATCTATAATATCTGTAAACTGTGGATCTAAATCCTTGACCAGCCTCTCTATAGCATATACTATGGTTTCTTTCTCCACTAAAGCCAAATTTTAACCTCTATTCTTTAGTAGTCTGATAAGAAATTAGAAACCTACTATAAAAAATATTTTTAATTTAAAGGGCTACCATGGAGTACATTGCGGCAGCGTCCTTTATTGTTTCACTTGCGGATATTAGCTTATTGATGTTAATGTTTAGCCTTTGCGGTTTAAGTTATTTCGACGACTATAGGCACTCTATACAGTAACCCGTATTTCCCTGAGAACACTCTAATTTCTGCGCGATAAATTTCTCCTTCTACAGCTTCTGTTGGAGCAGTTATTTTTAACCTTATATTATATACTCTTGATGGTTTTCCTGTAGTTTCTGGATATAGTTTAAGCCATGGTACTTCTGGATATGCATATCTTATTTCATATATGAAGTCGAAGCTAACAGGTTCTGGACAGCTATATCCATGGGCAATCACAAAGTATTTGCCTACTTCCGGATTTGTTATAATTACCTCCTCTTCAGCAGTTGGCGTTAATGACATCCCTACTAAAGTATCTCCTCCAGAGAGTACACAGTTTCCATCGGAATCGTAGTATACATACATGTCAATATCTGCGGTTTCTACAGACGGATTAGTGAATACTAAGTCTAAGTATTCTGCATATTCATTAACAGTTACTGTTGCCACCCACCTGAACTCATCCTGCAATAGATTTTCAACCCTTTCTACATCGCTATCTAAAACTATTTCGTAAGCTTTTGCATAGTAAATATCTTTAGCAGTAGATAATACCGTGACGCTTCTGCTCGTAGTAGACCCTGCTTTCAAACGTACTTCTATAGACTTGGGTTCAGAGTATATGTAATGTACTGCTCCTTTAAATGGTTCCGCAGAAGTTGAACCGTCAAATAGTACGTTATGTAGTATTACCTCATAAAGTCCGGGCATGGTTGGTTCAAATAATATTACCTCCATTGCTGTATGAGTGTTCGTCTTCCACATGAACCTTCCTTCGCCTAAATGCCCCCATTCGCTTTCAGCAATAACTTCTAAAGTATATGGTCCCATTATTTCAGGCCAATATTCGCTAAATATGTCAACATAAGGTGCCAATACGTGTATGTTAATGTCCGATTTATTGTTAAGCCACTCAACAACAGTGAAGAATGTTGGCTCTCTCTTTAACAGTTTATTTGAAATTTCGAAGAAGAAGAATCTCCAATCGCCAGTATCAGGTCTCCAAGACCAGTCAATATCTGCTCCTAAAGCCTCATTATCATATAAGCTCTCTACTGTAGGTGCTAAGTGTTTTTGACCATAACCCCCTCCTTTACATGTTAACTGTACTTTAACATTATAAAGCACCGGGATTGTTGCCTCCCCATTATAGGCATTTTTAACCTTTAACATGGCATAGTAGAGACCGGGCCTAGTGTTTCTAGGCACTCTGAGAGAAACTTCTACATTATTGTTGACAATTTTAGCTGAAACATGTGGATTATCTACTTTCTTGTATGCTTGAACTTCGACTGTAACATTATATAGCACTTTGCCTTCATAGAGTGGTGCCCAGAAATCAGATAAACCTATAACTAACCTTCTCTCAGCTCCATTAACTACGCTGACTTTCATGTTAGGGTAGCCAATAGTTATCTCATGTATGTTGCTTTCAGTGTAATCGTACATTATAATGTTTATTTCTTCGTCTTCCCATTCTTCAGGATAATCATAGATGCCGTTTTCGTTTACGTCACTAAACCATTTTCCGTTACCATTAATGTCTACCCATTCATGAAGTGAGAGCGCCGGGAATATATCTGCATGATAATCTCCATCTACATCAAATTGTTCTAAAGGTATAATCATCTTAACTACGATCATGTCGTAATTTAGGAAATCTTTCGGTAGCACTATTGCAATATCCGGTCTACTATAGTGGCTAACACCATCCTCTCCAATAAGTGTTGCATTAACTGCTAATTCATATGTTGCTACATCTTTAAGTTCAAACATGTAATCTTCAACAGTTAACCCTGTAATATTGCCTAAAACACTTAGTGTATCAAAATATTTCCTACCAACCTCTACAGTTCCAAACTCTACAAGTGCAGGTTTTACAATAAGCCTTGAAGGCATAAGTTCTGGATTATTCATGCTCATAACGGCTTCAACAGCTTTACTAGCATTAACCATTCCAGCACCCATAGCTAAAGGATCATAGCCTATATCGTCAGCAGTACTCATTAATATGTCTCTAATATCGTAAGGAGTATATGTGTCTCCGAGAACGCTAAGATATGTTTGAATAGTTAAAGCAGCAACACCAGCTGCAACAGGTGATGAAAGACTTGTACCACCCCATATGGTGTAGTAGCCTGCCCATACAGGTAATGTCCCTAAGTCCCACATACCTAAAGCAACAATGTGCGATCCTAAAGCCCCGGTAGCTGCAGGCCCTCTATTGCTAAAGAACGCTAGGTCCTTATACTGGTGATTATTGGCATCTCTCGGAAACCACTTCGGGCCACGTACTAGTCGGTCAAATACGTAAAGTGATGAAGAAGCACCTACACCTATTGTTCCATAGGAGCTTCCAGGTTCTGTTACTGTTCCATATCCAGGTCCGCCGTTACCTGTAGATGCGAAGAATACAGTGTTTGCTCCATAGAATGCTTCATAAACTTTCATTATCCATTCTAGAAGCCTTGACTCATAATCCCAACCATCGTTTACAACATATGAATCGCCGAAACTAAAGCTTGCAACATCCGCTTCATCCCCAGTATTAGGTATACCGTCTGGTCCTTCAACAACGTAGAAATATGATACTATGAAATTCCATAGGAACAAGTAAATATTACCCACAGGAACAAGTAAAGCTCCTGGGGCTGTACCTACCATCCATAAGAACCCTGTTCCAGCTGCTGCACCAGCACATAATGTTCCATGCTCACCTGTATCAATCATTATAGCTACCAAGTTCCCTGGAGGCTCAATTATTCCCTCATCCCCAAAAGCAATATCAGAGTATGGTACTGGTGTTTCACCATCGGAAATGTAGTAAAGCAAGCCTAAGCTTTCTTCGGGGAAACCATCTCCATCATAGTCTTTTATTAATATTTCCGTTCCACTTCCTAAAACTGCAGGTCTTTCATCAGTAAAGTCGTTGTCGAGGTCGAAGTCTATGTAGACTGTTGTATATTTGTGAGGCTCTTCAGGGTCAACTACTAACACGGGATACTTCCAACCTTCCATAAAAGGCCAACCTGTAAGAACACCTAGATGGTATTCTCCACTCGCCGAAACTATACCTGCAATATTGTAGCCAGTACTGTCTAAAACCCCATTCGCATCCGCGTCTACATCAATACGTGAAGTGTTTACAAAGCCCGAAGCTTGGGTACCAAATATTTTCCAGTAAATCATACCTGTCGGGTCAAATGCCATAGGAAGCCCGGTTTTAGGATCTCTAGCAACCTTAGGCGTATACCAGTTTACCCATAGATCCGGATGCCCGAAATCAACACCAGTATCGACTATTGCTATTTTTACACCATCACCTGTTACACCATATTTTGTCCATGCTTTTAAAGCTGATGTAGTCCATGGTGCTGAAGGTATTGTCTGTAAAGGTTGCTTAAGAATGTTCTTTAATGTTTTCGAATCTATATTCTCAACATTATCCGGCATCCTAGGTTTAGGTGGTTCTACTTTTCTATTTTCAACTATCATTAAGACATAGTCACTATAAGCTATTTTTAGTACTTCAGCAAAATTTGCTTTGATAAGGGCTAAATGTATAGGTTCCCTATCTATCTTATGTAACACTTTTACATACGTAGGTAACTTAGCGCTACCTTTTAAAAGCACTATGAACTGTTTTTCAACCTTAAGTTCGTTACCATCTTTAGCTGAAAATATTTTCTTTCTAATATCAGGATCCAGTTTAATTAATGCTTTACCATGTTTAATATTATTCTTGAATCTAATAGGAGCATATCTCAGATTTTCCTTAACATTCCTCCCAGCTGTATGCGTTTCTTCACCATATACTGGTATTATAGATGCTAACGATATTAATAGCACTGCCAATACTATTACTGAAAATATTTTTAGAGAAACATTTCTATCCATTAAATTTTCACCATAGAGCTAATTGCTATACCTAGTTATATTCCAATAGTGCTTTATAAAAGCTTTTATAATTGAGAAGAGTAAGTAGAGTTACCTTATAATTCTACGTAAGTGCTTAACCACCTGCTAAAATCTCTCACATTCTCTCTTAACAAGCCCGTCATCATTAACAATACTTAAAATTCTATCTTCCAATGTTCTGGGAAACCATTTTTTAAGAATGTATTTTGGATATATTGGTAGTCTTTCTCTAAGTCTGAAACCTAGTTCTTCCACAGCTTTTTTCACTTCAATTATTTTTGGCCATGGGTACCTTATGTTTACGAAATCCGGTGTTAGCGGGGATATTCCTCCCCAATCATTTATTCCTGCCAGTAGAAGTAGTTGATACGCTCCTAGGCTTAGATTTGGCGGTGCTTGAACACTTGTTTCTCCGTGAAATATTAGCCTCGCTATTGCTATGGTCTTGAGAAACACTATAGGTGAAGGTGGTGGACAATGTTCCATAGGTGTTTTAGGTTCCGGCATGAAGTTCTGAATTATTACTTCCTGTATGTGCCCATGTTCTCTATTAATTTCTCTTAAAACAATTAGCGATTTTATCCTCTCCTTCCAAGTTTCACCTATCCCTACAAGTATACCTGTTGTGAACGGTATTTTTAGTTCTCCAGCCTCCCTAATCATTTTAAGTCTTACTTTAGGGTGCTTCCAAGGAGATTTTTCATGAGGCATGCCTTTCTCCATAAGTCTTTCACTTATCGTTTCAAGCATTAAACCCATGCTTGCATTTAATGGTTTCAATTCCGCCATTTCCTTTTTAGTGAGAACACCGATGTTAGTATGTGGCATCATGTACTTTGTTTCCTTTAACACCTTTTCCTCGAAATCCCTGACATATTCTACAGTTGAGCTGTATCCTAGCTTTCTTAGGAACCTCCTTGCTTCTTCATATTTTGTCTCAGGTTTTTCACCTGTACTAACCAAGACCTCTTTTGCCCCAAGTTTCTCTCCAGTCTTAACTATTTTCATAGCGTCTTCGAAAGTTAGGAAACCAGCGCCAGGTGTTCCTGGTTCTTTTCTGAAGCCACAGTAAGCACATTTGTTTCTACATAAGTTCGTTAATGGGACAAACACTTTTCTCGAATATGTTACGATTTTACCGAAGTACTTTTCCTTAACATATAATGCTGCTTTAAGGAGCAACACAAACTCATGAGGGTTAGCAGTAGCTAGAAGTAATGCTTCTTCAAAATTAGCTGGTCTTTCAACACACTTGTTAAGTACTTCAATAAATTCCTTCCTTACACCGTAATCCTTCATTTCTAAACCCTTAACCTATAATGGTTCCATTTTGCCTTTCTTACGATGCCTTATTTCACCCAATACTTCGCTTATAAGCACTTCCAATAATCTCTCACCTAATTCTTTAGAGCATATTTTGCTTGGTTCTTTAAGGTCCTTTATAGACCAAGGCCTTCTAATAAGGCTCTTAACCTTCGATTTTTTAGCCATTATCTTAATTGCTTCTTCAAGAGTTATATCTTTAAATCCCTCCAGCTTTACACCGCAAGCAGCTACTATTGAAGCTTCTATAAGTCCCCCATGAACTATACTTCCTATTTTTGTTCCAAAGTATTTGCTAGCTATTTTCTCTACAGCAGACCATATATCTAGCAACACTATATCAGTTCCATTTACTGTATATTGTAGCTCGGTAACTAAGGTTGTTAGGAGACCCTTATTTCCCCCATGGCCGTTGATAAGCACTACTCTTTCAGGTTTAAGTTTTAACAAGTTTAAAACAATATTTCTTATATATGCTAGAAACACTTCAGGATCTACGCTAACTGTTTCCACGTGTTCTAAGTGTTCTAATGAAACACTGTAGTTTACTGGTGGATATATCGTTGCATTCTCCAGTTTTTCCGCTAATTTTCTGGAAACACATAGTGCTATTAACGTATCTGTGTTTAAAGGTAAAGACCAATGGTATTCATAGGAGCCTATGGGTAGAATTAACGTTTGCATGACTCATGACCTTGTATATTACGTGTATTTCATTACCACACTCACATTTAAATACATTAGCTAGTTTTAGTCTAGGAGACTCTCTAGTATTTCTGTATCCTTCGCCTTGGAAAATACTTACGCCGTTACCGAAAATGTATGGTGCTATGGTTACCCTAATTTCGTTTACAAGGTTTTCCCTAATTAGTGACCAGTTTAGTTTTCCACCACCTTCTACTAGGATTTTTCTTACACCAAGATCGTATAAGGAGGTTAGAGCTTTTGTTAAGCTGATTTTTCCTTCTCCCTGGTCTTCTAATACTATTATTTCAACACCTTTTTCTCTTAAAGCATTAATCTTTTCCTTTTCAGCTCTAGTACTTGTTATAAGCATGGTTTTTGCTTCTGAAACATCGTACACTCTTGCGTTTATAGGTGTTCTTAGCTTTCCATCTACAATTACACGTATTGGGTTTCTTCCTTTAACTAGGCGCACTGTTAGCCTAGGATTGTCCTTAATTACGGTGTTTGCACCAACCATTACTGCATCTACTTCAGCTCTTAAACTATGAAGTCTTTTCAAGTCGTACGGGCAAGATAGTTTCGAATATCCTGCTGGGCTAGCTATTCTCCCGTCTATGGTCATTGTTGAGAAAATTATTACGTAGGGTTTTTTCAACATAAGCTACCACTTCAAATACTTACCTATTTGGGGTTTACTGTAAATTAAAAGCTCCAGTACGTCTCTCCTATCGGTTCTCAGAATTATTGAGGCTAACATGTTTTTAGAATGAACAATATTGGGAGATGTTTTTAGGAACGTAATGTTCGCTTTCATTCCCTCATCTATAAATCCCTCATTCTCTAGTTTCAGTGTTTTAGCAGCATTATACGTTATCATTTTTAGAAACAGTTTGGGTTCAGCTACGCTTCTATCCTGCATTCTAACAATGTTAAAAGCGTATTCTACTTCTCTCCATATATTCGGCAGTATCCATCCCGCATTGTCTGTACCTAGAGAAATGATTACATTTGATTTTAATGCTTCAGCTATTTTAGGAGCACCTACGCCAAAGAAAGTATTTGCTCTTGGACAGAGGACTATAGGTATTTTCTTTTCAGCCAAAACACTAAATTCTTTACTTCCTAAGTGAGTTCCATGAACTATAAAGTCAGGTTTGTAGTGTTTAAGCGTGTATTCGAAATCCCCTTTTTCAAAGCTTTTTCTAGTTTCTGCTACATGCGCGGCAAGGAGTTTGTTTTCTTCCTTAGCTAGCTTATTTAACATATTTAGAAAGCTTGGCTTAAACGATAATGTGCTACTTAATCCTATACCATGACATAGTCTTAGAAGATCTTTTACTTTTTTCTCACCATACCCTTTAACAGGTCTTCCTAAAATTATATGCCTAAATGGGACTTTCCTAAGCGCTTTTAGAGCAAGCTTTACTCCTTTTATTCCTCCTTCTCTAAAATCTGCTGCTGCTGAAACACCCGTTGATTTTAAATATTTAAGAGTATAAGTGATTGACTTAGCTATGTCTTTACTTGCTGTTTCTCGGAGCAGTCTATGTTTTAAACCATGTGGTGGCTTTACTAGCTCCTCTATGCTTAGCTTTAATCCTGAACCTGAAAAGATGAAATCCGCTGAATGTATATGAGCATTTATCGGTGACGGGATTGCTATGGCATTTATGTTTAAAGGTTTTTCAGTAAATCCTCTGTGAGAAAAGCCTATATTCGCTATTAAACCTTTTTCAATATCTAATGTTAGGTTTATGTTTTCCTTAATTTCATAGTCTTTTCCTACAACAACGTATTTTATGTTAAGCGTTTTCTCCAAATAATAGCACCTTAACCTTATCATTACCTCTATTTTCCCTTATCTCATCTAATGCTTTAGTCGCTAAAGTTAATGCTCTTCTAGGTATCCTATGTACACCAATACCTGATTTAAGGTGAGGTACTTCCTTTAGAAACTTTATCGCCTTATTAAGCCTTCTTGCAGGTAAGAAACTTACGAAATTATCTCCACCAAGGTAAAATGTTAAGCCCCCATTTTCCATAATAAAGTTCTTTAATCTTACATAGAATTTTGTAAGTTCCGAATATGTTTCGTATATTGAAACCTCCTTTATTTTCCCCGTGAAATCGTTAAAATCCGAGTGTATAGCAGCTATCGGAGATAAACGGCATTTATTTGGCACATCAAATAATAGACCTTGAACTTCAATGCTTAGTAAAGCTCTCGTAGCTTTACTTTGCGCTTCTACAGGCGTTCTACCGCATGAAATAGCTATTCTCAGGGGAACAGGAGAGACTTTTCTCGCCTTATTTAAAATGTTAATGTATTTCTGAGGTTTAGAATTACCATCTATGAATACCATGTAGTCGTAACGGAGACTGTACAGGAATGAACCTATGTTTGAGAATTCTTTATGGAGAACATTGTATATTCTGGCTTGGGTTGTTTGAATAATCCACTCCCTATCCGAGCCTAGGGATTCCGTCCAAAATCTATACCCAACGAGCTCTACAATACCTGCTCTGTACACTAAATATTCACCATGTTGGATGTCATGTAGAGGTTTGGTTTTGAGAATAATTAACTTATCTTATAGAGTAGCAGAGAATTCTCAAGGAAAAACAGGTGTTCAGAAAGGTTTCTGGTCGCCGAGAAAAGTTCAGCGACATTCATACCATAGAAGCAAAATGAGCATCTCTCACCTTATCTCCTATCCACTATGCTTTCTCAGTATATTATGAACTCAAAGGAAATATTTATATCCTAAGATATCTAGATTTCTATGGATATCTATGCCTACTCTCCTCGTTAAGAACGTGCCTGAAGATCTCATGAGGGAATTAAGGAAACTGAAGGTTGAGCTAGGTTGTAGAACGTGGGCAGAGC
>CAZBXI010000033.1:0-16790 GCA_964496035.1 uncultured Desulfurococcales archaeon | reverse complement strand
TTTCTACGTACTTCATGGCTTAACGCATTAAATAAAACATTAAGTTCTTCTTCGCTTAGCTTAGACACTGCTTATAAACACCTCAAACATATCTATTTGGCTCAACAAATATATCACATTTGAGGAGAAAAAACAACTAATCCCTTTAACTTAAATGTTGTTCTACGTTTATTTCCTGATTACTTTACTACAATTATTCTTCCTCTCCTGCCAACATTTAGTTCTAATTTGTCTCTAAATTTTTTCGTGAAAGCTTCTTCAATTCTTAACATGTAACCTGGCTTAACAACGTTCACCTGGCTTCTCCAAAGAGTTAAGGTAATTTCTCCTGTTTCATCAGTTACAAGTGCACTTGCAACAACCGCTTCACCACATCTTGTCATTACCTTTCTAGGCTTACTCACAGACACAACCCTTACAACAAG
This sequence comes from uncultured Desulfurococcales archaeon, assembly GCA_964496035.1. GTDB lineage: Archaea > Thermoproteota > Thermoprotei_A > EX4484-217-1 > EX4484-217-1 > EX4484-217-1. The sequence continues at coordinate 16,365 of CAZBXI010000033.1, read as the reverse complement.
GTTTATGCCGTTCATTCCAGGTTTTACATCTTTAACTTTCATTAATACTATCCAAGTTAAGACCATTTCTACAAGTTAGTTCGCCAAACAACTACTTATCCTCTTAGCATCATAGCAGTTAATTCTAGAGCTTTATATAGGCCTAAGAAAGCCATATTTCACGAGGTGTTGGATGTTATTTAGAGTATTTGAGGATAAGTTTAATTTACTTAAGTTTCTAAGCTGTTGAAACAGTGGTTTCCATGGATTCTTTAGGTGTTTTCTACGGTGTATTAGCTGCTATTTCCTTTGCTCTTTCCCCTGTATTTTATAGGCTTGGCAGTAAGGGCATAAGTGTTTTAGAAGCTAATTCTATTAGAGCTATTCTTTCTCTTCCTATAGCTTATATTTTCTATGCTGCTTTTACAGGTGATCTTCTTCCAACTATGAGCCTGAACTATCTATTTTGGGGTTTTGTTCTCGCTTTTTTAGGGAATGTTATCGGGGATAGTCTTTTTATTTTATCTATCAAAATGATAGGGCCTTCCTTGGCGCTAGCTTTGAGTAGTACCTACTCTGTTTTCACGCTTATTTTCTCAGTTACTTTTATAAGGGAAGCTGTTTCGCTTACTCTAATTCTAGGTTTACTTCTTGTTCTTTCAGGAGTTTTCACAATATACTTAACTATTCCTAAGGGGGAACTCCTAGGGTTTCTAGCGGCTATCCTATGTGCTATTATATGGGGTTTTTATGTTGCTATAGCTAAAATTCCTCTTCAAAACTTTTCAGCAGCAGAACTTCAGTTTTCAAGAGGGTTTTTTCTAGCCTTAATGTTGGCGCCGATAGCTTTAAGAAATGTTAGAAAGTACAGAAGAGAACATGTAGTGTTCCTTACAGCGGGAGGAACTTTCGGACTAGTTGTAGGATACTATTCCCTACTTAAAGCAGTAGAGCTTATAGGAGCAGCCGCTGGTGCAGCAATATCAGCTGCGGCACCAGCCCTAACACCTATTTTCTCGAAAATAGCGTTAAAAGAAAAACTAAGTAGAAAGCATGTTATCGGGATAGCACTTACATTATTGGGAATAGCGTTACTTAGTTTCATGTAAACAACTATAGTCGATTAATCACTGAAATAGGCTCTAAGGCTAAGGGGAAAGCGTAATTAATAAGAACTATGTAAGTAAGATGGAAGCCCTATGGTGGAGAAATGTTGAGCCCTAAGCTCTCCTTAATATTTAGCGTAGTTGCTGCGTGGTAGTTTATGATAGAAAGTGTTGTAAAAGTGTTTTTGCTTATAGGGTTAGGTTATTTTCTAGTAATATTAGGTTTAAGAGAGAAAATTGGCTCGAAAATCTCTAAAGTTGTTTTCCTATTTCTCTTCCCCTTAATTATATTTAATGGTCTTGCTAGGTCTAAGTTGGAAGCTAAACACTTAAACATAGTTTTAGTAGTTGTAATATACATTTCACTATCCTTAATCTTGATATCGTTTGCTGTTAAACGTTTAAAACTAAGTAGAGAAGTAGAAATCTCAACTATAGTGTCTTCAGTTTTCTTAAATAGTGCATTTCTCTCTATACAATTAGCTTACTCTCTTTACTCCAACGTTCTCTTTAAACATATGCTTTCATATCGATTTATTATCCTACAGTAGACATTATGGTTTCTCTTAAAAGTAGTAGATCTGGTAAAAGTTTAATTACTTTATCTTTGAGGAGAATAAGCAAAAACCCTGTAATATATTCGGGAATCTTGGGAGTGATATTTAGCATTTTCAACTTGCATGTATGTGTGCCTAACGGTGCATGGTTTATTCTCGGTCAAATAAGTGTTATTGGAGCATATTTAAGTGCTGTTGTTGTTGGTTTAGGTTTACCCTTAATTAAAAACATTAATGTGTTCTTTAGGGAGACAGTGCTTCTCATTTCCCTATGGAGGCACATTGCTTCTCATATTATTCACTTCACACTAGCTTTCCTCCTAATAGCTGATACAATGGCCTTTAAGCAAGTAATGTTGGAGTCTATAATGCCCCCAGCAACAGCTAATGCTGTTTTAGCTTATGTTTACGGGTTTGATGTTGAAACAGCTTTTAAAGCAATAATTGTATCTACGGTGTTTTCTCTTACAGAAATATTTGCCTTTATATGGCTAAGAATAATTTAACGTATTTACACGATTTGAAAATTAATCTCTTATGTAACTGCTCCTGCAAAATACCTTTCTTCTCTAAAAACCTATGAATAATATTTCCTCTACAGTTTTGGTTTCCACTTTAATCTCGCCTATTTTACCATGTTAACCTATATACTATCTGCATGTAGTGTAGCCTAGGTGTAGTCTCTGCTTAAAGAGCTGTTTAGAAAAAATGTTAAAATAATAAGGTTTATTATTAGACTGCTAAGTTTTTCAGGTTCAGCATATCGGGTAAAAATAATTTATCTGAATAAAAAACGGAAACACAAAAAAGAAGAGTCTAAAAAGTAGGCTTTATTTAGTTACATGTTCAAGCGTTCTATCCTCTCTCACTATGAATGTGTCTTCTTTCTTCACCTGCCCTAGCCCTTTAAGCATTATCGGGGCGTGTATGAAAGCTAGGACCATGTTCGATTTTATTTCTGTAAACCTGTCTTTTGGTAATATTGTTGTTATAGGTGGTTCTTCTACTTGCAACCCTACACTATGAGTGTAACCTATTACCCTATGTTCTTTGAGACTATATTTCCTATACACTTTATCCAGTTTCCTAATAACGTTTATGAATTTCGTCTTTGGTTTTGTAAGTTCTAACGCTGTATTATACACTTCATTCATGCATTTCAATGCTTTTTCAGCTAAACCTGATGCCTTACCTAAATACACTGTTCTCGCCATATTAGCATAGTAGCCATTATAGTCTGCTCCAAGAACCACTGTGACAAATGTTTCTCTTTTCACAATATTGTCTCTAAATGGTTCCGAATGAATACGTGGATCAGGTCCTGCATTAACGTAGACCAAAGGCGTTTCAGAACCTAGTTTATACAGTACTCTGTATGCTTCAGCTGCTATGTCTGTTTCAGAAACTCCTGGTTCTATTAAAGGTAATATTTTCTCTACCGTCTTAGATGCTATTGAACCTGCTTTACGTATAGCTTCCAGCTCGTATTCATCTTTCACCATTCTCATAGAGTAAATTATTGTTGAAATATCAACTACTTTTACGTTAGGGTTTAGGCGTTTAAACATTTCATAGAATATAATATATGCGTCTCTTTCAATACCAAATTCTAGCCCGACAACGCGATATCCTTTCTTCCTAATAGTCCTAGAAACTTTAGCCATAAGGTCTCCCCCATCAGTAAACGTTATTGTATTTTTAATCCATGTTCTCTTGAGAAAACCTTCTTCTTCGCCTTTAGCTACAAATGCTATAGGTTCATCTTTAGCCGGTATCAGTAATGCTGGTCTAAGCCATTTAGTTCCGGTAAAGTATGTAAAGCTTGAGAGAGTTCTAACCATAGCAGCATCTATATTATTTTTCACCATTTCTTCTTGAAACATTTCAAGTCTCTTCTTTAAAACTGAAATAGGAAACCTTAACCCCATCAGAAGCACACCTTAAATTATTAAAGCAATGTATCACATGCTTTACCCTATGAGCTGTAACGCTAAAAAATTATACTGTTACCTGGCAGTATACATATGTAAAGTTAAAGATGTTGAATTGTTTTAAGCCTAATGTAGAAGAGTTTGAGACAAAAATTGCGAGCTGTAAAGGGGAATATTGTAGCTTGCTCTATAACATCACCTTATAGCGCTCTTCCAAGTTTAACATTACCGTAAAATATACGTGTTCTCCTTAAAATGCCGCAGATTAAGAAGCGATTTAGCCTTATATGTATTGTTTATTTCTTAATCTCTATAAACTGCAGTAAATCTAGTTGTTTTCTAGCTCGTTTACTTTTCTGCTTTAAGGGTTTCCTAGGTTTGCCTTTTATCAATTCCCTTATGTCTATGTTTTCTAAGCCTATTCTCTGAGCTTTTACTTCAAGTAGGCTGTAAAGTATATTTTCTATTTCCCTTGGAGAAACCCCTTTACCCTTTAATGTTCTGCTTAGCTCAGCTAGGCTTTTCGAAATTTCCGAAACGTATTTTGCTATTGCAATTATTTTCTCTATTGCTTCCTCTTCTCTCCTTTTCCTCTCTACGTGTTTTCTTAGCTTTCTCGCTGCTTCTCTCAAGGCTCTCCTTATTTCCCTCTCTATTTCGGGGACATCAGCAATACTTTCCTTACCAATGCCTTTGAAAGGTATTTTAGTGCTACATATGTGGATTAGCACGGCTAGTGGTGCTGGAAACTCTATGTTGTAGTTTTTCCAGTTTATTTCACTAACAACTTTCCACGTTACACATGATTTTTCATCGTAGAGTAATGGTATCTTGTTTGCGAAACGATATAGCTGAGGATGTTCTTTTACAGGTATTTTTCCTCCGTAGGCAATACCAACTTCAACTATGAAGGGGTGACCGGAGTAAGCTGAAGGCTTTCTGGAGACCGCAGTTACAAATTCGGGTTCAAGGACGTTTTTAAGCCCTACTGCTATTATTTCCTCACCTAGTGGTGAAAGAGAGTTTCCCTTAGGCGGTTTGAAGGGGTATTCTTTAAGTTTTCTAGCTAAACTGCTTAAGTCATCTACTGTGAGTTTTGAGGGTTTAATGTTTGGGTTTAGATGAGCGTATTTTAGGAATTCTATGGCGGTTTTCTCTCCGATATTTTGAAATGTCTTAGTTAGAAACTCTAGGAGGTTACTTGTTTTAGTTGCTGAAATTAGGGCTTTAAGCATTTCAACATCTACGCCGTGTGGGTGAGGCTTAATCTCTTTAGGTATTGGGGGTAGGTTTGTGGTTCTACGTGGAAAATGAAGTGTTCTTCTCTGGGGGTCTTTGAAAACTATTTCAGCGTAAGGTGTTGCAATAGCAGTTCTCCTAATGTACTCATATATCCTATTTTTTGCTTTAAACCAATCTCCTTCGATAACTATTGAAACTTTTGTTCCATGATCTCTCTCATCGTCTTTCCATGACTCTTTACGTAGGATTATTGGCTTGTTTTCCTTAATATTTACTCTTATTTTGAAAAACCATCTATACTTAGACTTAATAGGCTTGGTAACAATTGTTACTGGTTTTCCCGTAGTTATTTGGCCGTAAAGTATGGCCATCGTAACTCCTAAACCGAAAATTCCACGTGTTTGTCTCAGCTTATACTTGGAACCGTAGAGAACTTGGCCGAAAGCTTTAGGTACGTGTTTAGGTGAAATACCTATCCCGTTGTCTTCAACAGTAATCATGTAATGTAGTTTTTCAGCATCAACCTCCTCTATTTCAACTCTAATACTAGGTAAAATTCCGTGGGAATCACATGCATCTAAAGCGTTTTCTACTAGCTCCTTAACTGTTTGGTAGAAAGCCCTAGTAGGGTTAGAGTAGCCAGCTATTTCCCTGTACCTGTAAAAGAATTCTGAAGGGCTAAGCTCCTTAAACTCTACATGAAAACTTGACACACCTAATCATCCACAGTAGAGTCTATAGTAAACAAAATATAACAATGTATTTGTTTTTGTTGAAGCATGTTAAACATGCAGTTTCTGTTTCCTAATAACTAGTTAACTATTTATATTATTTCACTATTTAATTATGTGGTGATGTTCGTGGGGGATTACGTAACCATTTCTGTTCCTAGGAAGGTTAAAGAGGTTCTTGAGAAAGTAAAGGGTAAAGATAGTTGGGGTGATTTCCTATTAAAACTGTATGGTGAGTATATGAGATTGAAGAGAGCTAAAGCGTTTAACGAGCTAAAAAGCACTCTCTCTACCGAAGAGCTTGAGAATATTGAGAAGTCTATGAGAGAGTTTAGAGAGAAGTTTAGGTTGAGATGAATGATTATTGACACATCTGCTTTTATAGAAATGATTCGTAAAGGAGAGTTTATTGAGGGTTCGCTTTCAGTGATAACCGTTATTGAGATACTGAGAGGTGTTAAACCTGGTAAAAGGAAGAAAGTTAAGAAGCTTATCGAAGAATCTTTTGAAATAATACACATAGGGAACAATGTGATTGCTAAGTACTGCGAACTATATGATGCTCTTAAAAGTAAGGGAGAACACATACCTGATGCTGATTTAATTATAGCTTCTACAGCACTAGCTCGCAATGAAACCTTGCTAACTAAGGATATAAGACATTTCGATAGGTTAAAGGATCTAGGGTTGAAAATTAAAATATATGCATAGTATAAAACATTGTTCTCCATGGTACTTAAATTGCTTTATAGCTTCATGGAGCGTAAATAATAAATGATTATTAAGGAAATTAGAGGAAGGCTTAGTTTCACTGCTATAAGCCTTTACATTAGTAAATGTATAGTCTACAAACTGCATGTATAGTAACGTATTGGAGAATATATTACGTGAGTGGATCCCATGCATACGGCTTCTTCAATAAGCTCAACAAGTTAAACATACCTATAAGAATGGACTTAGGTCAAGATGATGTATCTCCGTATCCTGAACTTATCGAAGTGTTGAAGAAAGAAGCGCATAGGTTAGAGTACACATCGTACAAGGGTATTCAAGAGCTTAGAGAGAAAATAGCCTAGCTCCACGGTGTTAATATTGACGAAGTAATTATAATTCCTGGCGCAAAATATAGAGTATCTGCGATGATATGTAAAGCATGTAGCTTCTCAATACCTGAACTTAGACTAGGATACGCTATTTCCCATCTTAGACAATATCCCTTTAGCTGCAATTATCCCAGTGGCTGCAGCTACATTTATTCCTCTTGAAAGACCTACGCCATCTCCTGCTGCATAGACGTTATCTAATGTTGTTTCGAGATCTTTACTTACTTTAGCTCTTACACTATAGAACTTTATTTCCGGTGCGTAAAGCAATGTTTGCGGAGAAGCTATCCCAGGCATTATCGTATCTAGTCTATCTATCGCCTCCACTATGTCTGCAGTTACTCTATACGGTAAGGCCATGCCTATGTCTCCTGGAGTTACGTCTTTCAATGTCGGTTCTATTGAGCTTCTACCTATTCTATCCCATGTGCTTCTCCTACCTTTCTCTAAATCGCCTAGCCTCTGGATTAAGGGTTTGCCTCCACCTAGCTTCGTCGCTAACCCTGCAATGTATCTCCCATAAGCTATAGTGTCCTCTAAAGGATCTGTTAGCTTAATTGTTACTAAGAGAGCAAAATTCGTATTTTTAGATTTCAAATTAACGTAGGATTCACCATTAACCGCAACAACACCGTACTCATATCTTTCTTCAACTACAAATCCGTTAGGGTTGCAGCAGAATGTTTTTACCTTATCATCGTAGACCTTGGTGTACATAATTATTTTAGGGTCTCTAACAATGCTCGTTAGAGGTTCAGCAATATACGATGGTATTTCAACTCTAACACCAATATCTAGTGGTCCAGGTTCTATCTCTATTCCTCTCCTTTTCGCTAAACGTGTAAACCATGCAGCACCGCTTCTTCCAGGAGCAAGTAACACGTATTTTGCTTCAAAAACACCTGCAGTTGTTTTTACACATAGAGCTTTACCGTTTCTCATAACGTCAACAGCTTTAGTTCCTAGAATAAATCTTACCCCATGTTCCTCTAAGAAGTCTGCAATCTGTTCTACCACTTTTGGAGCGTAATCCGTTCCTAAATGTCTTTGAGGTGTAGGTATGAACTTTGCACCGGCTTTAGCAGCTAATCTTTCAAGCTCAGATGCTTTCTCCTTAGAAACATTAAAAACTCTATTGCGAGGAGCTCCAAATTTAACGAATATTGAATCAATGTAGTTAATTAATTCCTCAGCTTTCCTCCAGCTTCCCATAAGCTTGTGTAAATCCCCTCCGACATCAGGTCTTAGATTTATTGTACCACTACTTAGCGTCCCGGCACCGCCAACACCTTGCATTACATGGCATGGTCGACAATTAGAACATTTAGCTGTTTCAAAGTTCTCTCTTCTAGACAATATGGGGCATTTACGTTGCGAAGGCCTATAACCTCTTTCTACTATTGCTATTCTAAACTTTCTCTTACCCTTAACTACTAACTCGTAGGCAGCGAAAAGCCCTGCAGGCCCAGCACCAACTATGATTACGTCAAACTCTCTCATGTTTCATCACTTAAGAAACCCTAGCTCTCTTCTTCTATCAATAATGTGTCTAGCATCTTCACCTGTCCCTATCAAGGTTACTGGAGTGTTTATTGCGTTTTCAATGTCCTCTATCCATTTACGTACCTTATAGGGTAGTTTACCCCATTCAGTAGCGCCTTCAACTTCCGGAAACAGTATGTCAAGCTTCGTTATGGCAGCTTGAGTTGCAGAATTTAGAACAACAGCTTTCCTCGCTAATTCAACGTTAAAGGGTGCGGCTCTTCTAACCCTCCCTGTTACGGTAGCTTTTTCACACCATCCCCTCTTAACAATTTCCTCAAAAGGTAATTCTCCCTCTAAAGGCCCTGAACCTACTCTAGTTACAAAGGCCTTAAACACAACTATTACCTCGTCTACTTTCTTAGGCCCGATACCTACTTCGGAAGCAAATGCGGAAGCTGTTGTATCGCGGCTTGTTACGTAAGGGTATGTTCCATGGTATAAGCTTAGGAATGTTCCCTGAGTACCTTCAACAATTACATCACCACCTTTATCAAGCACGTCATTTACCACGTCGGAAACGTCTTTGATCATACCCTTTAATTCATGGAACTCGTAGGCGAGTCTTAGCTTCCGTAAAACCCTATCAGCCATGGCCGCTCCAACGCCTTGTAGAGTTGAACCTATTTTACCTGCTAAAAAACTATCAGCTTTCTCTTTCTCAACATGCTTTAGCTCTATAATCCCTGTGTGTTTGTCTAAAAACAATCTACCCTTGGTTCCTGTTTCAGCTACTTCCCTAAACAAAACATCAAGTCTTACAAGAGCACCAGGAGCTATTAGCAGCTCCGTGTTCTTACTAATGAATGCTGAAGGAACTATACGTAGTTTCCACTTTCTACCATTATACGTAACCGTATGGCCTGCGTTTATAGCTCCACATCTAACGGCAATATCGGGTTTATCTGCTAAACCTAAGTAGGCAACTATTTTCCCTTTTCCTTCATCTCCGAAAAACCCGCCTACAACAATGGACAGCACTGCTAACACCTTCCCATAACGTTTCTAGCGTAGTCTATTGCTCTGCTAATGAGCTGCTTATAGCTACCCAAATAGTTTCTTAAGTTAAAGCATTCTTCGATATCTTCTCTGGCTAAGAGAAACGCGATATTGCTTTCAACCACTACTTCTTTAAAACTCTTCTTTCCATTCAAAGCCTTGTTAGTAAGATCTACTAGTAGCATATGTGCTTCATGACGTGGAATACCGGCTTTCAACACCAGTTTTACCATTAAGCATTCTGACGCTATAGCACCACTGCTTAGCTCTAAGTTTTTCTTCATAGCTTCCTCATTAATTTTGAGCGTTTCTAACATGCGATACGTATCAATTAATATTTGGTCTATAACAAGTAGTGCATGTGGAATTAGGAATCTTTCACTACTACTATTAGTTAAATCTCTTTCATGCATCAGCGGAATATTTTCCAAAGCTACAGTAACTAAGGCTCTAGCTACTTTAGCTAGACCCGATATCCTCTCAGCTACTACAGGATTTTTCTTGTGGGGCATAGTGCTACTGCCTACTTTGGCATAAGCTACTTTCAGCTCAGCTATTTCGGGGCGGCTTAGTTCTCTAACTTCAAGAGCTAATCTATCCATTTGACTAGCTAAAATAGCTAAAGCAGATACAAGTTCTGCAAATCCATCTCTCGGAGCAACTTGGGTAGTTATTACATGTGGTTCTAGTTGAAATAGCTGGCTCACTATAGACTCTACATGTAAGCCTTTATCACCCCATGCGGCCTTAGTGCCTACGGCGCCAGACATTTTACATCTTAGAAGTCTTTTTTCGAGATCACATAGTCTTTCATAACTTCTCGATAGCTCATAAACATAGTTGGCAAGTTTGAAACCGAAAGTTATAGGCAGTGCATGCTGTCCGTGGGTTCTCCCCATAGTTAAGGTATCTTGATGCTTAATAGTAAGTTCAATAAGCTTTTCAATAATTTCCCTTAACCTACTTTTAATGATTCCTAAAGCATCTCTCAATATAAGAGCCCATGCAGTATCAACTATATCGTAGCTAGTAGCTCCCAAATGCACGTATTTGCCGCATTCGCCACAGTGTTTAGCAATTAGAATAGCTAAAGATGCTATATCATGGCCTATTATTTTCTCTAACTTATCTACATCTTCCGGTTTTATCTTAGACATCGTATCTAGTACTTTTTCATAGCACCCCTTAGGAGCAATACCAATCGCTTCCAAAGCCTTCATTAACGCTGCTTCAACTTCTACAAATTTCTTCAGAACATTACTTCTCTCTAATATTTTCCTCATTTCATCGGAACCATATCTATATGTGAAAGGACATATTACCGGGTACTGTGTGGGCATTTTCACGTTTCTTCCTCCGAGTAAGCTTTAAGTGAGAGCTTTAGGCTCTCAAAATCTAACATTACTTCGCTAATTCCAAGTTCCTTAATTATTTCAGAGGCGCCGCGGACAATATCTTTGTAACTTCGCATTTTAGCTAAGCTAAAGAGTGTTTCAGAGAAAGACCATGGATAGAAGATCCACACCCATCTATCAACCTTTTCCACGTAGTAGTCCGGTATGAGAATACTTCTCGACTTGTAGTGAAGAGTAGCTGTTTTTAATTTTCTAGCTCCTAGCTTCTTAACTATTTTAACTATTTTCGACATTGTAGCCCCAGTATCGACAACTTCATCAACAATTAAGACGTCTTTACCTTTTACACTCACTTCCTCTGAAATGTTAATTAAAGGCTCCGAAGCTACTGTTTCCCCAATACCCCAAAACCTTGATCTAATAGTGTATAGTTCAAATATGCCTAGAACATCGCTGACTATACGTGCAGGTATTAGGCCTCCACGTGAAATAGCTATTACAGCGTCGAACCCATGCTCCGATTTCAATATTTTTTCAGCTAACTTATAGCACATCCTTATTGCCTTACTCCATGGTATGTAAACTACTTTCACAAATATCCACCTTAACAAGGCTCTATGGTGCTTGGAGGTTTAGATGATATAGCATAGGTTACCATCGTTACCTTGTCTAATTCGCTTACTATTCTCCTCGAAATTCTGTCAAGAACATCATAGGGTATTCTATACCAATCAGCAGTCATAGCGTCTTCGCTAGCAACAATTCTCAATATAACTATGTAACCTACATCCCTAGAATCTCCCTTAACACCAACCCAAGTATCATCGCCTACAACTGCAAAAGCCTGCCACACATCATTGTATAAGCCTTCCTTTTTAAGCTCGTCTTCAAGTATTTTAGAAGCTTCCCTAGAAATCCTAAGTTTCTCAGGAGTAAAAACCCCAATAACTCTTACCGCGAATCCGGGACCCGGGAATGGGTGTTTATTGATTATTTCGTCAGGTACCCCAAGTGTTTTAGCTATTCTTCTTACCTCATCTTTATACAGGAATCTAAGAGGCTCTACTACTTTAAGCTTAAACCACGGTGGAAGAGCAGCTACATTGTGGTGGCTCTTTATCTTATCCGCTCTTTCAACACGGCCGCTTTCAACAACATCGGGATATGTTGTGCCTTGGACAAGATATTTTATACTTGGGTCTTCTTCTGCAAGCTCAGTAAATATTTCGGCAAAAGTCATTCCTACGATTTTTCTTCTTTCTTCACAATCTACTATGCCCCAAAGTCTTTTTAGAAACCTCTCCTTAGCGTCAACCACAATAGGGTCTAGACCTACTTTTCTTAAGTGTTTTATAGATTCCTCAACTTCGTTCTCACGAAATAGTCCATGATCTACTAATACGGGAATAAGTCTGTTTCCAATAACCTTCTTAACAAGTAACGCGGCAACTGTTGAGTCAACGCCACCGCTAACAGCAGCTAAAGCTTTAGCATTAGGTTCAATGGTCTCACTAATGTAGTTAACTATGTCACTTACTACGTTATTAATTTTCCAATGTTTTGCCACTCCAGAAATTTCTACGAAGTTATTTAGAAGTTCTTTACCTTTGACTGTATGATGGACCTCAGGATGGAACTGCACACCATATACGGGCTTATTTTTAAGCCTAAAAGCTGCAATATAGCCTTTCTCAGAGACAGCTAAGACCTCTGTTGTGCTTGGTAATTTCGCTACATAGTCTCTATGACTCATCCATACTACTTCTCTATGTTTCCACCCTTTAAACAATGGGTCGTTTTTAAGTATTCTAATTTCTGTACGACCAAACTCTCCCTTGCCTCTCTTAACAGTACCGCCGATGAGTTTAGCTAGAAGTTGATGACCATAGCAAATACCTAAAATAGGTATGTCGAGATTCAGTACGAAACTTAGTTCCTCAATGTCTTCTTTACTACTATGGACATTTGCTGGACTTCCAGATAAAACTAGTGCTTTAACGTTCCCCCTATAGACTACTTTCTTTAACGTTCTACATGAAATAACCTCCGTATAGACGTTTAGTTCTCTTAACTTCCTAGATATTAGGTGCGTATATTGTCCACCGAAGTTAACGACAATAATAACATCCACTTCGACAGCTATCCTCCGAATATGTAAAAGTTTTACACAAATATTTAAACTTTATTAGTATATATGGTGCAATTTTTTATTTAAATATTTTAATGGTGAAGCAAGTTACCTTTAATTGTAAGTCATTTAATAGAACTTAAAGATAGGAGAAATGTGTCTAGAGAAGCTGCTACTACCAACGCTACCATGGTGGCTCCAAATCCTAAACTTTCAATAGTAAAAACACTAACAAGTATACCGACAATCCAGCTTGTAAGCCCTATGATTTTTAGCTTTTTCGGAGGCATATTTCTTTCTTCACCGTAAAAATAGTGTATTATTAAAACAGCTATTAATGGCACAAACACTGAGCCTATGTAGTAAAGGAATTCTTCGAAATATATGAAGAATACAGGGAAAGCCGCTAGAACAGTAGATGTAATACCGAAAAACACTACAAGACCTCTATAATTAGCCTTCGGAAATACATTCATTGTCGATACTACTGCTGAATATAAGTTTAGTAAATTCGTAGTTACAGCACTTATAGCAATAAATATGAAAACTACTGCGCTAAGACCTAAGCTTATTGCAACTTGCGTGGGATCACCGAGATACGCCCCCGTAATTACTGCAGCTAATGTACCTATAGAGTACAATACGTAGCTTGTTGCAGCATATCCCCACCAAGTCCCCATAACAGCGCCTAAACTGGATTCAGCAAATCTAGAGTAATCTGCTACAAGAGGTGCCCAAGAAACTGCTGTAGCTAATACCATATCGAATCCCCAGAGAATATCAGCATAGCCAGGAGAAGACGTAAAGCTCGTAGGTTGAAGTAGCATGTAATTGAATAATGCATATGCTTCGTAACATAACACGATAATTAATGTAGTAACGGCTATTCTTTGACATAGAACCCATTTTTTAGGCCCTATCAGCGTATATACCGTTTCAACAACACCTATTACAATAACCCACACTATCGTGTTTGCAAATACTGTTTCTCCAAGCAAAGCTTTCATAGCGCTTGCAGCCGCTTCGGCGCTTGCGTAGAGAAGTATTGAAGTCCAGCCGATAAGCTGAATAGCGTTAAGAATAGATGCGATATAGGAGCCTTTCGTTGTAACGACTTTTCTCGTAAGAACCATTGTTGGTAGGCCTTTCTGTTCACCTAGTAATGCAACTAAACCTAGTAAGAACCCTCCTATAGTTGACCCGATCAATATTATGGCTATCGAATAAAGTATTCCAAGTTTAGGGCCTATAATACCGCCTGTAAATATTGTTGCGAGGCAAGTGTTACCGCCAGCCCATAGCAGAAACACATCTATGCCTTTAAAGACTCTCCTATCTCTCGAAACAGGCTTTAAAACTTCTCCGCCCATTATCTACACCTATGGTCATATAAACGATTTAACTTTGAGACCGTATTTTCTTAGGATCTTAGAGAATTCTACAACCTCCCGCTTAGATGGTTTTGAAACACTAGATAAGCGGGGTACACGGTATGGAACGTATACATGGACTATGTCGGGTTCTATGGTCATCAATGTTTCTCCGATAAGCCTTGCATCTTTAAAACCATAATTGTTTACTCTATTATATTTAAGCAGCATAATCTGTATTGCTAATGTTCCTTCGAAAACTTTTCTAAAACTAAATAGGCCTTCAATAATTTTCTTAATCGACAATAATTTGTGAGGTCTATTTATTACTCTAAATTTCCACTCAATAACAGTATCAAGTTTTGCTTCAACATGATCTAATTCTTTTAAGATCTTTATAATGTTACTTCTAAATAATGTTGTAGAATTTGTAAATATACCTATGCTTACGTTCAAGTTCTTTTCTTTTGCAAATTCTTTAACTGTATTTATGTATGTTTTAAGTTTAGGATGAAGTGTTGGTTCACCGTTGCCTGAAAAGTCTATGGCGTCAACGTTACCTATAGTGTTAATAGCTTTCTCTAAGGCTTCCCTAAGAATGACGGGCGAAACGCTGTATGGTGGAATAGCAAGTTTTAAAGTTTTTACTTCCGTAAATCCTCGAAAACAGTATACGCAGTTAAAACTACATACTTTTCTATAGGGGAATAGGTTTATGCCTATGGAAACCCCTCTTCTATGGGATTTAAATGGCCCATAAACTATAGCTTTACCCCTAAATGGGCATTTAAGGCAGTCGCCATCTAATCTACATTTTGCGAATGGAATAACCTCCATAACCTTTACCTTTTAAACTTCTTCCATAACTTAACGAGTTCGTCTTCAACATAAACTTCATTGTAAACTTCTTTTCTACCATCTTTTCTATGTAATATCACTAAGCCATGTTTGCGTTCATGCACTAACCCTATTATAGATGCTTTAATTCCATGTTTTCTAAGCAACGATACTGCTTCATCAGCTAGAGTTTTGGGAACACTTGCTATTAATACTCCAGAACTTATGAGCTTAAGAACGTCAACGTTAAGAGCTTTAGCCATTACCTCCGTTTCTTCAGCTACAGGTATTTTTTCTTCCCAAACTTCTATGGTCTTATCGGAAGCAAAAGCTATTTCAGTTAAGCCTCCAAGTATTCCTCCCTCAGTAGGATCGTGCATTGAAGTAACATAGCCTTTCTCAGCAAGCATAATTGCTTCTTTGACAACGCTGATCTTTCTAACGAACTCTGCACCACGTTTAATAATATCGTGAGGTACTCCTTTAGACAATAGTTGGTCAGCAAAATCTGTAGAAAGTATTGCCGTTCCTTCTATAGCAGCTGACTTTGTCATTAAAATAGCGTCACCTGCTTTAGCACCACCTGTTTTTACCGCTTTTTCTTTATCTACAATGCCAAGCGCCGTCATGGATATTAACGGCCTGTTTAATCCAGGAGTATATTCTGAATGTCCTCCCACAATCATAACGCCTAATTCCTTAGCCGCCAAGTCTATCTGCTTAGTTATCTTATCTATAAGTTCCTCATCAGCGCCCTCTGGAAAATAGAGCACGGATAGTAGCCAGCGTGGTTTAGCTCCAGTTACAGCAACGTCATTACAAGAAATATGTACAGCAAGCCATCCGAGAAGCTCAACAGCACCTGTTATAGGATCTACATGAGCCACTAGAACTCTGCCGTCATGTAGATCAATAATAGCTGAATCTTCACCTATAGAAGGACCAACAATAACCGCAGGATCCTTCACACCTATTCTTGAGAAAACGTATTTACTTAAAGTGAGCGGAGAAAGTTTACCAACCATTACTCAGCACCAGATATGTAACTGGGGTTATGAGCTGATTTTATTTAAGAAAAAACTTTAATTAAAGTTTTTTCTTAAATAAAGAAAGATGATGCTAAAATTTTATTTTACTAGAAACGTAAATATCAAGAAATATTTTAGATAAAGTTTTTAACCTTATCAAATATACTTATCGAGGAATTAAAGAATCTAGAGCTTAGTGTAGTAGCTCCTCTAAGTAGGAAAAAGAAGAAGCTCTCTCATTTCTATAAAGTCCGTTAATCCAAATGCTATAGCTGAGAAACTTGCTGTAGAAAATATCATAGTTTCCCCAAGAAAAGACATCTTACGAATAGCGCTACATGTGTTTAATAATCGAGAAGACATTAGCTTACTCGTTAGTTCCTTAGCTAAAATAAAATCACTAATATCCAGGTAAACTTTTAAGGTATTGCTAAACTTAGTACCCCCTTATGTTTTT
>CAZBXI010000032.1:0-16841 GCA_964496035.1 uncultured Desulfurococcales archaeon | reverse complement strand
TATTCCTACTTCTTCATCAATAACTTATTTAACCTTTCTACTTTTTCCTTTAACCGTTTGTCCCTACCGCTTCATTTTGTTTAAATCTATAGCATAGTGTATCTGCGGTAGGGACTTCCACCTCGCCCATAGGGACTTGCTTAACCCTACGGGGTCATGGGTGGCTGTCGAGCCCAACGGAACGGGGCTCCCATCTACGTCTAGCCCTACAGGGCTTGGAGCGTGGCTCCCATCATCCCGTAGGGCTCTAAAGAGGAGATTCCAGCAAGCAACAACATCACGATGCCATGGCTCCCCGCCTTTACTACACTTTCCCTTTCTAGAACCATTATCGTAGATTATTGGAGCAATATGTATCGGGCACAATTTAGAGGTATTCTTTGGGTCAACATAGATTACTGGTACTCCGTATTCTTTCGCTTTCTCCTCTATAGCGTTCTGTGTCCCTTTGAATGATGCTTGGAATATTCTATGCCTTAGCTGTTTATCCTTAATCTTAGCTATCATGTCGTTAGCAGGTTTCTTACCGAGCTTCTCAAGAACAATAGCGTACTGCCTCTCATAAGCAGTTCTAACGATTATGTTAACTATCTTCCACCTGATATCAGACTTCCTCTTCTTCTCCTTAAGTTTCTTTAGAATCTTCCTCTTAATCCTCGACTTTACACCATAGAGTTTATCGTATCTCTCCTGTACCTTCCTCCTACGATAATAATAGCCAAGAACAAGTTTCTCAATACTAGTCTCAAAGAGGAAAGCTACACCAACAACCATTATAGTAACATTGTTTTCATTAATATCAACAGGTAGGTATCCTTTAAGGTTGTATTCCTTTACATCCTTGATGAATGTTAGATAAATTATGAGTCTTTTATCCCTCTTATCTAGCTTTATCTTAGCTTCAGTAGCTAGTCTCCAGTTACAATTAACATATCTCCAATACTGTTTATGGGGCTCAAAGTCTATGGTTACCCATCCCTTATGGGTAGCTATTTTAATTGAAGTATATCCATCGGATTTCCATAGGTGGTCGTCAAGCCATATACTAATCCTCCTAACCTCGGGATAATCTCTCTCAGCTAACCTGAGCTTCTTTAATCTTAGGAAGCTCTTAGCCCTAGTACTAGCGTCTTGACAAGCAGTATAAACATAATGTGATGGCAGTTGTGGATAAAGATTCCTCATTTCACGGTACTTGAGTACTTTGAGCCTAGTGAAGCTCTTAATGTTGTTCTTTACAGCATACATAGTTAGTTGCTCAACCATGTTATGATACATACCCTCAAGCTCAACAAAAATACGAAATATCTTTCTTGAAAGCTTAACGCTATTAACGATGACAGTTCTAGTTACTTTAGTCATTCTTTTTCAACCTCTTCTAGGAGTTTCTTAAATCCTTGAACGAGTCTCTTTTTCCTGTGACTCCTCATACCGTAGAGTTTACCAGCAAAGCTAGTTACTACTGCTAGTAGGTCTTCAACTAGTTCTTGGTAAGCGTCTTTAGGCTCCTCGCCATAAACGACCTCTATCCGTACACCATACTGTTTAAAGAAGTACTCAAGATACTCAAAGCCAAACCTCGTAAGTCTATCCTTATAGGTTATTACAATGACATCTACTTGTTTATTCACCACATAGTTGAAGAGCTTCAATAAGCCTCTACGATTAGTCTTCAACCCGCTAGCTACGTCGCTTAGAACATCAACTACTCTATATACCTTCGCTGAACAATACTGTGTAAGGTACTTTATTTGTCTCTCTAAATCACTCTTCTGGTCACTAGAGCTTACACGAGCATAAATAACAGCTCTAACCTCCTTAACTCCTTCTCTTCCGCTTATGATTCTCTCTATTTCGCTTTCTGGTATCATCCATCTACCAGTAGGTGTCTTTACTGCTCTAATTTTACTTGAGTAAATCCACCTCTTCAAAGTAATGAAGCTAATCCCGAGACGCTTACACGCCTCCCTCGGTGGTAGCAACCTCTCTAGCACCGCTATTCTCCGATATAATATGATATACTTTGAAATATTTAGAGATTTCTGCCCTTTCTTTCATAGAGTTTTACAAGTTTTCTTACTGTTTCCTCATCCATACCATACTTCAAAGATTCCTCTAAAGACTCAATGGCCTTATCTATTTCGCCAAGTTCTTCAAAAACTAAAGCTATCTTGCTCCATAACCTCTTCTCATCTCTCTTAAGGAGTACTGCTTTAGTGTATTGATTTAGGGCCTCCTTATATTCCTCAACAAGTAAATAAAGGTCACCTAATCCTTCATAGGCCTCATAATTATTCATGTTAATGCTTAAAGATCTTAAGTAGTACTTTTTCGCACGTTCCCATAGATTCTTCCATACACTTCTGTAAGCTCTTTTATCTAAATGTTCCACTATCTTCTTAAAAAGACCTCCTAGGATATTGTATGTTTCATAGTTTTCTAAACCCTTTATAGCATACATTAATCTCTCAATGGCATCTGCTAATAGTATAGGATTCACATTCTCCTTGAAGAAACCTTTCTTATCTTCAAACCATGCTATTATTAAGCCTTCTAGAACCCTTAAAATATAATTCATACCTAAATACATGTATTTTGCTGAAACCTCATTAAATCCTCCGTAAATATCGTAAAAAATATCCGCTGCCATCAGATATAGCCAATCTTTATTGTAAGTCTCTGCGGTTTTATTAATAATATTTATCAGTTCTTCTGCTCTTTCCCGTGCATACTTTCCTTCACTTGAGGTCTTCTTGAGTTCAACGTACCTACTTAGTACTTTGATAAGTTCTTTCTGGAAGTTCTTATTTACCAAACGTTCTTCACCATAAACAATTACATCGATGTCAGGGGGCTCCTAATTCGTCATCCCTTAGGAGGTCAAGCCCGCCACATTCATCACCTAGAATAAGTTATTAGGGTTTGTATCTAAAAAATTCTCGTATTTACCGGGAATATGGAGAGAGGGTAGGAAATGTCTTTAAGTAAAGAAGACTATGTTATGGTGAAATTGTCTTCTCAAACTAAGAAATTATTAGAAAAAATAGCTGGAATGGTCAATGCAAATATTGCTGACCTATGTTATGAAATACTAGAGTCCTACGAGCCCATATTGAAGAAAATAGCTGAGGAACATGTTTCAAATATTGATGAGTTCATTGAAAAAATATATCGCATTCCTCTTAGCTCTTTCATTATAGATCATATTGAACGTGAAATACTTGAAATACTTCATGTCCATAAATACTACGAGCTAGAGGAAGTTAATGTGGAAGCTGATGAGAATAAATTCTTGTTTATGTTCCGTGAAAAGGAAACTTCGCCATACAATGTAGGGGATTGGTTTTTAGAATTTAACGGGAAAGAGTGGGCTATGATATTCTCGCTTATATTAGATGGCATAGGTAAAGCACAGATAAGAAAGTTAAGTAAGGTAAAGGCACCCTTTAAATTCACCATTCTCTTATCCCAGTTAAAAGGTAAAAACGCTCTTACGGTGAGGATAGTAGCTAATAAGTTCAATGAGTTACCAGATTTCAATACAATTTCCGGGTTTATGAATACAATAAGAGAACTTGTTCTAGTAAGGTAGGAGAAGCTGTATAAACTTGCACAGAAAAAGTAAAAACGTAGATGCCTAGTAAGAGAGATTGAAGAATACTCCTGGTTAAAGCGGTAGGTGTTGAAAACTTGGTGCTTGTCTGCCCTAAGTGCGGATTCAGATTTGATTTATCGTATTCCAGAGCATTTTCATGCCAAGGTTGCCCCTATGCTACATTCGGAGATTGCGGCTATGTTAAGTGTCCACGTTGTGGCTATGAATTCCCGCTAGAGAAACGATTTTTGCTATAGCTTCATTTACACTTACTGTTACTTTAACGTAGTCTAGTTTAATATTAGGGTCTTTTAGGCCATGTCCTGTTACAATGCATACTACCTTTTCTCCTTTATCTATTATTTTCTCAGATAGTAGTTTAAAGAGACCGGCTACACTTGCTGCCCCAGCGGGTTCGCTGCATATCCCTTCTTTTCTAGCAATATACTTCATAGCATTTAGTATTTCATCATCAGAAACTTTAATGAAGAGACCCTTTGACTCTTTTACAGCTTTCATAGCTTTAGGCCAGTTAACAGGTTTACCTATTCTTATTGCTGTGGCTAAGGTTTCAGGGTTGTCTATGAAAATGGGTGTGTCTAACCCTCTTTCAAATGCTTCAGCTAAGGGTGCCGCTCTCTCTGCTTGAACCCCTACCATTCTCGGAAGTTTAGAAATAAGGCTTAAAGCCTTTAACTCCTTAAACCCTTTCCATATTGCTGAAATGTTTCCAGCATTACCTACAGGTACTATAACCCAATCAGGTACATTGCCTCCTTCGGCTATTTCGAAAGCTATTGTTTTCTGTCCTTCTAGCCTCCACGGGTTGAAAGAATTTAAAGGATACAGTTTAGGATATCTCCCCGTAGTTTCCATTACTACTTTTAACGCGTCATCAAAATTTCCTCTTATTTCAACAATTAATGCGCCATGAAGTATTGCTTGAAAAAGTTTTCCTAAAGCCACCTTTCCCTTTGGAACAACAACTATTGCCTTTAACCCTGCTCTTCCTGCATAGGCAGCCAGGGAAGCGGCAGTGTTACCTGTGGAAGCAGCGATAACAGCTGATATGTTATGTGCTTTTGCTAGCGATATTGCTAGGCTCATACCCCTATCTTTAAAGCTACCGGTAGGGTTAGCACCTTCAAACTTAATGTAAGCTTCAACGCTACTTATTGTTCTTATTTTAATGAGAGGGGTACCACCCTCATTAAGTGTCACAATGTCTCTAAAGTCTTCTTTAACTGGTAAGAGTTTCTTATATCTCCACATACCTTCTCCTTTAAAATCGCTCCAGTAACGTACATTAGTACGTGATAGGTCATAATCTATCGATAATAGTGAACCACATTGAGGACATTTGTAAAGATAAATGTCCGGTTTAAATACTTTAGCGCATTTAATGCATTTTAAATACGTATCTTCCTTAACAACGCTATCCATAGATCTCTAACACCACGAAAACAAATATAGAATTTAAGTTTAAAAACAATAAGCACCTATTCACTATTAGGCCTATAGTGTATAGGCAATGAAGGTTCTAGTAATAAGGAAAAAAGATCTGGTTAAAATAATAAGTGAAACCTCTAAAAGAACCCATGAAATTTGCGGTTTTCTTTTAGGCGCTAGAAAAAATAATATTCTGGAGGTTTTAGAAGTAGCGTTCATAAATAATGTCTCTACAGTCAAAGAAAAAGCATTCTACATGGATCCTATTAAAATGTATAATACTTTGATGTATGCTAATAGAAAATCATTAGAAGTAATAGGGATTTTTCATTCACACCCTAATTCCACTACGCCATCCAGGGCAGATTTAAAATATATGAGATTATGGAATATTCCTTGGTTGATAGTAAATTCTTATTCGAAAAAATATGAGGCCTATATACTTAGTAATGGAAGATTAGAGAAGATACAGGTTATCTTAAAAGACTAAGTAGAGACTTACCTCTTTTTGGGTCTTGGTATACGTTTTCCATCACCGATTATCCAGTATTCTCCATCATCCCTAACTTCAAGCTTCCATATTGGGGCCTCTTTTTTAACCCTTTCAAGAATATCTCTTGCAACATCGAAAGCTATTTGCCTATTAGTAGCAGCCACTACTATATATACCGTAGTTTCCTTTGGTTTTAGATTCATTACCTTATGGTATATTCTGACGTCTATGACACCTTCTCTCCTGAGCGCGTCATCAGCTATTTCTTGCAACTTTTTCGTAGCATAGGGTTCGTAAGCTTCATAGGACAATGAGTAGACTTTTTTACCTTCAACGATACCCTTTACAAAGCCTATAAAAATTACTACTGCACCTGCTTTCTCAAAATCCTTATTTCTTCTCATATCATTAATTATTGCTTCTAAGCTTACATCATGCTTTACTATTTTTCCTACACCGATACCACCTGCAGCTGGAGGAAATATCGCTACCTCATCGCCATCATTTAACGTAGTTTTCTCTGTAGCTGGTTTACCGTTAACTAGGACTATTATAGGTTCTATTTCGTACTCATCTATGTACCTATTTATTTCAGGAAAACTGTTCCTTATGTGTTTAAGTAACTTAGCTACTGTGAGTTCATTTCTAAAACTTAATGTTATCTCCTTCTTACCTACTACGTCTCTAAATATAGCAAAAAACTTAACCTTAACCTTCATTGCTTATTCATGAATTTAATATTTAAGAAGTACCTATTAAAGTCTGTTCGCATACCATTACGCATTGAAGTAATAGTAGAATTCAACAGGTGTAGGGTAACTTTCTAACATTATGACTTCTTTTCTCTTAATCTCAATGTAAGTTTCAATAATTTCCTTAGTGAATATTGGATATAGAAAATAATGGTCGCTTTCAAGTTCATCCAGTGCCTCCCATAGTGTTCTTGGTAGCTCTCCTATTCCTAGTTCTTTTCTCTCCTTGGGTGCTAAATGATAAACATTCTTATCCACAGGGTCTCCAGGGTCTATCTTCCTTCTTAATCCATCTAAGCCGGCTGCTAATATGGCTGCGAAAGCTAAATATGGATTTGCTGAAGGGTCGGGAGGCCTGTACTCTATTCTTTTAAGTTCTTCCGAACCTTTATGGTAGACGGGTATTCTTATTGCAGCACTTCTGTTACCTTTACTCCACGTTAAGTATACTGGTGCTTCAAAGCCAGGCATTAGTCGTTTATAGCTATTAGTTGTTGGTGAAACTATAGCTGAAATCGAACGAGCATGTTCTAATAATCCACCTATAAAGTATCTACCTAGCTGGCTTAGTTCAGCATATTCATCGTTAGGATCATAGAATAAGTTTCTACCTTTAGTATCCCATAAGCTTACATGTACATGCATTCCCGAACCGTTATCGCCGTATATGGGTTTGGGCATGAACGTAACTACCATATTATATTTCGCAGCTATGTTTCTAGCAACATATTTTAGCGTTTGAACATTATCTGCTGTTCGTACCAGGTTATCGTATTTGAAATCTATTTCGCATTGTCCTGCAGCCGCTACCTCGTGATGATGTGCTTCAACAAGTATGTTAAAATACTTTGTAAGGGTCTTAGCTATTTCATGTCTTACCTTAAATATTTTATCCATAGGTTCGTGAACATAATATCCTCCCTTGACCCTAAATGGTATGTTAGTGCTGTAAAATGCCGATTCACAAGTTACTATTTCATATGCTTGCTTATATTCGGGTCTGGACATATCAATTATAACCTTATCGAAGATGAAGAATTCTACTTCTGGTCCCCAGTAACTGATATAGCCTAAACTTTTAAGGTATTTCTCGGCTCTTTCAGCAATATATCGTGGATCTCTTTCTAATCTACCTTGGTCGTATCCTCTATATACTTTCCCTATAAATCTGGCTCTTTCTTTATCCCACGGTATTACCGCAAAGGTACTTTCATCAGCCTTTACTATTAAGTCGCTTTTATCTATAGTGCTAAACCCTTCAATGGAACTACCGTCGAGTTTACCTTGATGTTCTCCTTTGAAATTATCTGCTAAACACGTTATCCTATGTAACTTTCCTGTAATAGATGTGAAATGTAGTTCTATCCATTTTACAGAGTCTGGTATTGATATGGTTCTTCCGCTTGATTTCATAGACACTTACCTACAGTAGAAGACATTAGATTTAAACAGTATTTTATATTTAACCCTAAACATTTTGAACAAATTCATAATATAATTTTATGCAATGAAAATAAATGTTTAAATAGACTATTGCTTCATGAACCTTGCCAGTAATAAGTTGTTTATTTAGAGGAAGGAAGCCTATGGTTGAAATAGAAAGGTAAAGTATTTTACATTAAAGCTATAGTTAAGTATGTAATGGTGCAGTAAGAAATAGCTGAGATGAGCTTATGGAGGATATTTTAGCGTTTATACCTGGGCTTAAATTTCCCGATGTGAGCATAACAGGTCCCATATGTCCTTTGGGATGTAAATATTGTAAAGGATATTACTTAAGAAACATGGAACCTACATTAACACCTAAAAAGCTTTATGATACTGCTAAGTTTTTAGCCAAGAGGGGAGCTAAAGGACTTCTCATTAGCGGTGGTTTTAACTTAGATGGAAGGTTGCCTATAGAACCTTTTCTCTCTGCGATTAAAGATATTAAAAGAGACTTTAACCTAGTAATAAGTGTCCATTCGGGGCTTGTAGATAAGAGTTTAGCTATAAAATTAAGGGAAGCAGGGGTAGATATAGTTGATTATGAATTAATAATAGATGATTACGTGATAAAAGAGATAATGAATTTAAAATCCAAGGGTAGCGCTGATTTCATTAAAAGTTTTGAAATTCTCGAGGCCTACGGGCCTCCTTATATCGCTCCCCATGTTCCTATAGGCCTAAATTATGGTAAAGTAGTTAAGGAGTATGAGGCAGTTGATGTGATTTCTCAATTTAAGCCATATATTTTAATTTTCCTCGTATTTATACCTACGAAGGGAACTGACATGGAAAACGTAAGACCTCCTTCAGTCACTGAGATAATTAACGTAATACACTATGGCAATCTCAAAGTTAGAAGCGAAATAGCGTTAGGCTGTATGAGACCATGGTCTATGAAGTTTATTTTAGACCCTCTTGTTTATAAATTAAAGCTTGTTAGTAGAATTGTTAATCCGCCAAAGCTTATGATTAGGAAGTATGGTATTAAGGTTATTGAAGCATGTTGTTCTATACCTCGAGAACTTTTCGACATCTTTATTGAGTAGTTACTTACTGTTTTAGTCTTTAACTTTGTATTGATTTATAACTTCGTGGAGTTTGAGTTCCCTAATTAGTTCCTTCGCTCTATTCAATGCTTCCTTATCCGTTGCAGCAGATACGTTTAGTACTATTTTCGTGTTTTTAATTTTCACTCTGTATCTTGTTTCACCTAGGAGTTCATATTTTTCTACAATTTCAAGTTCTACCATTGCTATCTAGCCTCAATAATGTTTTTCACATGGCTCACTATGAGGGGGAGTATAGGGGATATAGGTAGTAGTATTCTTACATATTTTGCTTTGAAAGCGTCGTAAAAAATGCTTTTATCTTTACGTATTGATAAATACCCTTCAGTAAAGCTTTCAATGGCTTTCAACACTGTTTTCACTTTGAAAAGTAAGTCTACAGATAGGAATGATAGGAACTCAATAATGTCCCAGCCTGCAGATATCGTCGTTGAAGATTGCTCAAGATCCACGGGTACTAAGATGCCATTTGAATAGACTATATTTGAGGGTCTACTATCGCCGAATATTATGTTTTTAGAATGCATTTTAGCTAGAAGCTCACCCGCCTTATATGATATTTCATACGTTCTTTTTATTTCCTTAATTATATCGCTTAACGGCAAGCCTTCAACATACTCTCTTACTAATACCTTATTTATCCAGTCTACAGCATATATGTGAGGTACTTTAAAACCGTACTTTGACAATGTTAATAGTGCTCGAACTTCTCTTAGTAAACGCTCACTTGGTATAGGTGTAAAGTCCACGAAACCTGCTATCCATAATGTGGTCGGCACCCATTTAACAGCTTTCCAATCTCTATACTTTTTCATAACAACTGTTTTTACACCATTCTCCCTATACTCCGCTAAAACAGTGTAATTAACAACACCTCCAAGATCTTTAATAACCTTAACGTTTTTCAATGTTTCATGAAGTTTTAATAATTTATCGTTTACTTTAAAATATATTTCAGAGTATGGGTTAGGATATGTTATTTTCCTACGTAATATACTTAGAGAACCCAGTGTTAACGATGTTAATGCTTGCCTTGTTTTCAGCGCAAAGCCCATGTACGGCAAAGCTACTTCATATAGGTAAGCTCTTACATGTCTAAGTGTGTCTTTACTTAGAACTCTGTGAAGTAATTCCTCTGTAGGTGTAAACATTAGCATGTTCGGTAGATACTTTATTATACCATGTCTCTCTAGTATTTTACTATGCCGTAGTATTTTCTCAGCAATAATCCCCTTGTACTCATTCAGGTTCATAGTTACAGCTAAAACTAGAGGATCCAATATGTCAAAGAGTGCTTTATGGAAAGAACATATTTCGTAGATATAGTAGTTAGGAGATATTAGGATGTTTTTTGCGAAAAAACCTAGTTCTGAAATTAGCCTTTGAGTAAGGCTCTTAGTGATATGTATTACGGATTTTGTCTCTAACTTTGCTGCTTCACGAGGATTTTTTATTACTTCATAGTCTGTTAAGAACCTTAACGCTAGAGTTGTGCAATAAATTCCATGGGCTATGTCTAGGTTTAGTAAGGGAAGACCAACTCTTATTTCAATCTTCAGCTTGTTATGTTTCTTAAAAAACTTTATTGATGGAATATTGAACTTCTTAACTACGTGCAGTTCCTCGTAGTATGTTAGGTTGTTTATGTTAGCTTTATTAGCTATTATTGTTATTGCTTCCTTGTTTTTCAGGCTCAGATAAACCCCACCATCATCAGCATTCAGTGATCGAGGACTTCTTCATCGCCATTGATTAGTAGTGTTCTTACTTTAGTTTCATTAGCTCTGTTAGTAACTCTTTTGCCTTTTCTCTATTTATTTCTTCGAGTAGGTTTTCTGAGAAAGCCCTTATTAACTCTCCCCTGATAGTGGCAGAGGTTTTAAGAGGATCAGGACTGTAAGTTAATTTCATACTGTACTTGTATGCTCTTCCTTCAGGAGTAACTATTACTGCTAATGCTTCTCCTGTTTCATCCTTATATAGAACTCTTACCGCGCCTACAGTTACTAGTTCTTCCTCTTTAGGCATTTTAACAGCATATACGTCCTCTAATCCTTCTTTAACTGTTCCTAAATATTCAACCTCTAATTCTACAGGTACTGCTGGTGCAGCAACTCTTTTCTCCAATATCTCTTTGAGCTTTATTTTGGCGTTCTCTATTGTTTCAGGTACGGGCTTGTAATGCTGTATTTCTAAGGTATCCCATGCCCACCTTATCTTTCCCTCTTCAACATCATATTCTATGGCTATTCTAACAACATCACCCTTGTCTACCCCTAAATCCCTGAGTAAGAAGAATAACGTTGAATTAAGCTCACCGGAAGCTCTTGCAACTTCTCGTGATGTTATCTCTTCTCTCTTTATTTTATCACGTAATTGTGCAAATAATGTCCTCCTTAGCTTATTAGCGTAGGCGCCTGCAATTATTAAACCAGAAGATAACCTAGGCATATTTTCCCCCAAATCTATTGATGTATTTCAACCCTATATCAACTTAGTTATTTTAACTATGTAAAGTTAAAATTTAGCGCATCGATACTGTATCTATGTGAGAGGAAAAAGAGAGCATGAAGAGAAAGGAGTTGGAGAAAGAGGTACTAAGTGTTCTTAGGGAGAAAGGCGAATTAACCTTTGAGGAACTTGCTACATATGTTAAAGTAGATAAATTATTATTAAGAGAGGTTATTGCTTCTATGATTAGAGAAGATATTATTTTAAAAATGCCGAATTTTGAAAGAGGCAAGTTTGTATATAAGTTAGCCTAGTACTTCGTTATTAAATCTTCAATTATTCTTCTTGCCTTTTCAATATTAGACTTCTTTCTGTGCTGATAATCTTTTAAAAACTTAGTAAATAACTCAGCTACTTCACGTTTACATTCACCACATAGCCTTGATCCTTGCTTACATTCCTCAAATATTTTCTTCACTCTTTTATCATCGTCAATATGGTATAGTGCTAGCTGATATACTGCGCAGATTTCTGGTTTTCCACCTAGTTTCCTCTGTAACTCAGCTGTTTCACGGCCTCCTGTGAAAGCATTTCTTATCTTTAAGGATGCTTCTTCAGGACTATCGTTTAGAGTTAGGCAGCTCATAGGATCTCTTTTGCTCATCTTATGCCCCGGGCCCTTTAAGCTCCACTGAAGTTTATGGTAAACCGAAGCAGGCGGTATGAACTTGAACTTTCCTGAGTATTTCCTAGCCAGATCCCTTGTAAGCCTTATATGGGGATCTTGGTCAACACCTACGGGAACGATTGTAGGTTTAGGTCCTCCGAAATCAGGGTGTTGTGGTAGCAGTATATCGCCTACTTGAACCATAGCTGTCATATACATTCCTAAATGTTTTTCACCGTATATCGACTCGAGAAGATTTCTCGTTAAGCCTCTTGCAAAAAAGTATCCCCATCTAAGAACTCTGGATTCTCTTGACTGTAAATATATGTAAGCTCTTTTCAAGTCTAAACCTAAGGTTATCAAGTCGGCTACATTATCTATAGCGTATTCTAAAGATTTCTCAAACGGTATACCGTTATCCTCCCATGCTTCAATATCTGCAATAGCATAGAAGACCTTAGCCTTCTTAGAGAGTTGCTGAAGATAAATTATCTGTTCAGCAGTGATTTTGCTCCCGAGATGATATATTGATGAAGGTTTAATCCCGGACATTACCGCATATTCTTCCCCGTTTTTTATTGCCTTAACTATTACCTGGAAATCTCTATGGCCAAATACTATTTTTCGACGAAAATATCTGTTAAGAAACGGGAGCTGCTTAAGAATATCCTCTGTCATAACTTCGATTCCGAAGACTTCAATAAGCCTATTGTAATCTTCCACATCAGTAATGGACCATGGATCTAGTATTTTCATTACCCTAATACACCTCCGCTACTCTAGCTTAAATTCTTTCAAAACATTTTTTAGTTTCCTATATGTTTCTTCTAATGCTTGCGGTATAACTTTTACATCAGCCAATAGGGGCATAAAATTTGTATCACCGCTCCACCTAGGAACAACATGGACATGAACATGCTCCTCTACACCTGCACCAGCAACATTCCCTATATTTACCCCTATATTGAAACCATGAGGGTTAAACGCCTTTCTAAGTATTTTAAGAGAAAGCCTTGTCAACACCATTAAGTCAAATAACTCGTCATTGTTTAAATCTTCAATTGAAGGTACATGCCTATAAGGGGCTATCATTAAGTGTCCAGGATTATATGGAAATAAGTTCATGATTATAAAACATTTACTGCCTCTATATATGACATAATGTTTCCTATCATCTTTCGACTTAATTGCATCACATAGAAAACATGTTTTAGGCTTAGGCATTTCAATATATCTTATTCTCCAAGGAGCCCAAATAACCTTCAATTTTTACACCTTCGCTATCTAGTGATAATTATTGTAACTTAAGCTTTAAATATTAGTTTATAAAGCCCTTACCATCAGCATGTACACTATTATGTCTCCTAAACTTAATGACATAATATAGCCTAGTGTTATAAAGACTAGTAAAGGTATGCCCTGGGTAACCCATATGACGTCGTCTTTCCTTAAAACCCCCTTATCTATTAGTTCTTTAAGATTTTTCTGATGTTCTTGATGTTCTTCGTTTATATCGAATGTTAACCTATACCTTGTGATTAACTTGTCTTCGTGAAGTTCAAGTATAGTTAAAGGATATGCGAATTTCATATTTAGGTATTTTTCAATACTTACAGGGTATCCTATGAATAGGTAGAGTAGCTTGTATTTTAAAGGAGCTTTTAACCTACGTAAATGGCGATGATTTTTAATGTTTCTTATTAGGTTAACGATAGGGATGGCAAGTGAGAGTAGTAGCGAATTTAAGGCTATAGTTAATATGAATGGATACATAGGTCCAACGTAGTATATAGGCCTAGTAGGCGGATAAGGATGCATAATGCTCAGAACAAATAAGCATAGAAAATCTGCACCGCCAAAAAGCCCAAAATAATACGAGATTATTCCTATAGAAAAGCCAAGGATTATATTAACAATAGCTATAAGCAACAAGTATTTTTTCATTAGCACCTCGAAGATCGTGAGAATGCCTCCAAATAATCCAAATATTATCCAGATTTTGGGATTTACTTCTCTATACTTTACATCTAAGTACGACGTGCATGTTAACATAGTTAGCGATAATGCTATCTTAACTATGGAGATATTTATCATTGTTTCCTCCTTATACTGGAAACAGTTTCTTCTATGGCTTTAAGTATTTTATCCTTCTTCCTATATATTTTCAAGTATTTTGCTAGAATTCTATCAACAGTCCCATAGTCTAAGATTGCTCCTGCAGCGTAAGGGTGACCGCCGCCACCTAGTTTTTCAGCTATGGGCAGTAAGTTTATGTCATTTCTGCCTCTTCTTAGACTTATTTTTCCTGTATAGGAAATTACGATGATAATGTCGAATCCTTTTTCTGCAAGTAGATCTGCTACAAGACCTGCTGGTATGTTGTCCTTGACTAGGGCTACTTTTAACCCTTTTACGTTATATGTTTCAACATTTCTAAGAGCTCTATTCAGTAATTTCTTTTCCACAGTATCCAGCTCCTCGTAGACTTTTTGAAAATCATTATTCCAGAATATGCCTTCAGACAAATTCTCTACTATTTGTTTTTTAGAAATTCTATTGGACTTTATTATTTTAGACAACTTTACCGATAAGTCGTGTTTTCTTAGCCAAAAATCTATATCTCTGGCAAGTAATGCAATCCTACGTGCAATAGAGTCGTTGGGTAATAGGTGCATTTGAACTAATTCTGCTGCACAGAATCTAGTGTCGTTCACGAAAACATCAACTACTTTCTTAATGTTACTACTTATATCATTACTCCACACGTGGTGATCAAACCATTTAATAACGATATTTTTCTCTTTTATCTTTTCAAGAAGGTTTAAAACGTCAGCATAGATTTTCCTATTAATTCCTAAATCTGCTATCATTATTTCATCATATTGCTTACTGGTTATTGTCAAAGCTCTTAAACTTTCATTTAAGTTGTACGGTTCTGAGAAGTAAAGTTCACAGTTATAATTCCTTAATTTTGAATATCGGTATATTATAGCTGCTGATGCTATGCCATCCAAGTCTCCGCCATGCGTTAATGAAACTATGGTTTTCTTCATTTTACTTCAACTTCTAGAGAGCTGATTCTATGTATAAGTCTTCTCCTTCAATATCTATGCTGGTATGTGTAAGCGTAACTAGTTTTATATGGGAAGCCTTAACCACTATCTTCCTGTACTTAGTTTTTGGTATTTCCTCTGCTTTCTCCTTCGTTGAAAGTAGTTCGATAGCATATCTGAGTGCATCACTTTTTGAAAGACCATGCTTTAAGCAGTATTGCTCAAGGAAATAGGCCTCACTATCCGATAACATTACTGAAACCATTTTTCCCATGAATTACACCATTAAAGTATGCTAAGTAGGATTGTTACTTTAAATAGTAGTTATTCCATATGGGTATTTTTGACTTTTGGAAATATATAGATTATGCGCAGAATTATTTTGGAGCACTAGGGAAACAGAGTATTGAGAGTAAGCTTTTCTGAGAAAGCGAGCTGTGGTTTCTTACTATATTGTTTTTAGCATTAAGCACTTTATTCAGCAGGATCTCTTATGCCTTCCTCTGTTATTACGAATATTGTTTCTCCTTCAGGTAGGTGCGGAGCATCAACAACTCTAGCTATTCTTCTATTTCCTCTACTTCTTCTAAGCTGAACTCTTACGCCTGGAGCATGGTATAAAACGTGTCCACCAACAGCCTGTGTAGGATCCCCGTAGAATACGTCAGGTCTTGCCATGACCTGGTTTGTTACTACGACTGCAACATTATATATTTCAGCCAGTCTCATCAGTTGATGTAGATGCTTGTTAAGCTTTTGCTGCCTTTGAGCTAGATGTTCTCTACCTATATATTCGGCTCTAAAGTGTCCTGTAACAGAGTCTATCACTATTAGTTTGATGTTCTCCTTAGGGACAAGATCGAAGAGCTCATCTACTATAGCCATCTGGTGGTCACTGTTTACAGCTCTAACGTAAAATATGTTTGCCATAACTTCATCAGGATCTAAGCCTAGTGCTCTAGCCATGCTTTCAATACGTTCCCATCTAAATGTTCCTTCGCTATCTATGTAAACAGCTTTTCCGCTCAAGCCTCCCTTTTCGGGAGGTAGCTGTACATTAACTGATAGCTGATGGCATAGCTGTGTTTTTCCAGTACCGTATTCTCCGAAGAACTCTGTTATAGTCCTTGTTTCGACACCGCCACCGAGTAATGCATCAAGGTTTTTGCTACCAGTAGTTATTTTCCTTACAGAAGCTCTTTCACGCTTAAGTTCCAACGCTGTTTTAAGTCTTAAATCAAGTGCTTCCCTAGCAGCTCTGATTATTCTCTGAGCAGTTGCTAAAGGTATACCTACAGCAGTACTTAGTTCCTGCGGTGAAGCAACTGCAATAGCTTCTAATGTTGAATAACCTGCTTCAGTAAGTTTAGCTGCCGTACTTCTACCAACACCCGGTAATTCTGAAATATCTTTAATTTTCTTAGGCATGAAAATCCACTACCTCCTTCTTCCGACTTAAGCTTTTAAATATTAGGTTTTTAAATTCTTTGCTACTCTACAGAAGTAGACCATATGTATTAATTAGTTAAAGAGAGGTAACCGAAAGTATTGCTTTAATAAATGCTTCAACCCATGGAACCCTACTTTAAACACTTTCAAAGTAGTTCCAGAACCATTTTAAGGTCAATGTTGGGATAATTTTATATCTACCAAACCCTTAATGTACTTATCGAAATAAAAGCAAAGAGGCTGATAAAATGTCTTCGCCAAAAATAGAAGATATGCTAGAAAAATACGCTAAAACACCCAAAGAAACAAAGAAAGACCCAAAAACAGTATGGGTAGAAAGAATGATGAAATCAGCAAGAAAATACTATAAAAGATGC
>CAZBXI010000031.1:0-17909 GCA_964496035.1 uncultured Desulfurococcales archaeon | reverse complement strand
CGTACAAGAGCTTTATCGCTAACTGGACCTAGAATCCTGCGCTTAGGTTTACCGTTTACGAAAATCATGGTTGTAGGGACGCCAAAGACCTTGTATTTTCTCGCTAAACTATAACATTCTCCTACATTTACTTTAGCAAATAATGCTCTGCCCGCAAGCCTATTTGCTGCTTTCTTAAACGACCTAGCATATATCAAGCACGGAAAACACCATTTGGCCCAGGAATCAACTACAACAACCTTGTTCTCCTCAATAATTTTCTTAAACTCTTTAGAATTGCAATGTATTTCAACAACATTTTCCTCTCTACGTTTAAACAGCAATATCCACACCTTAGACAGGCTTGCAGTTAACTTTACTTTAACAGGGTTAAAGATTTCTTATGGTACATTATTAGGGAGGTGATAATAAAGATTTTTACATGGAAAATCAGGTTTTTAGGGTGGGTTTAAATATGATATAGTACCTCACATTACTACTGGGTATTAGGAGGGAATAGGTTTTGCGTGTTTAGCATCACATACATTCCCTATGTTGTGGTTTGGTTAATTACTGCTAAATGTAATCTTAATTGTAAACACTGTTATGCTAAACAGTATCTCGAAGTAGAGGAACTAAGTCTCAAAGAGAAGCTGAAGCTTGCTAAAGAAATAGGGGAACTTGGAATAGAGTGGGTTGCAATAAGTGGAGGAGAACCGCTAATCCATAAAGATCTTATTCCTGTTATTGAAAAACTCAGAGACTATGATGTAGGAGTTTCTATTTCAAGCAATGCCACAGTAGTTGATGAAAATGTTGCCAGGAAGCTTTCAAGACTAGACGTTTATGTCTATGTTAGTATTGACGGCCCAGAAAAGGTACATGATACTATAAGAGGTAAAGGGATGTTCAAGAAAACTATGAAATCAATAAGAATTTTCAGAAAATTTGGCGTCGAGTATGGTACAGTAATGGCTGTTAGTAAGCTAAATAAGGATTTTGTTAAAGAATACTTAGAACTAGCCTTAAGCATAAATGCTGAAAGTATTTCAATAATTCCCGTAATGCCTACGAAATACAAGACAAATACAAAATACACATTATCCTCTAAAGACTATGCCAATATTATTAGAATAGCTGAGGAATTTGCTGAAGAAAACAAATTCCCCATATCCCTATGGTGTACACCTTTTGCACCTCTACTCACAAGATCCAACTACATAGGATATTACTCGTGCAGGATCTACGATATAGTGGATATTGATCCTTCAGGTAGACTGCTAGCATGTGATGTTACGGGAATACCAATAACCAGTCTTAAAAATAAACCTCTTATTGAAGCTTTAAGAGAATACCAGAAGCACCCAATAATTAAATCCATAACTAACCCGCCTAAATTACCTAAACAATGCCTAGAATGTGGACTACTTAACTATTGTAGAGGAGGATGTTATGCAAGAGCCTTGTTTGAGAGAGGAGACTTAAATGCAGGAGATCCTCTATGTCCACTAATTGATAGCTTAAATAGGGAATCAAAATAGTTAAGTCAAAGTAATAGTTAACTATACTACATACTGAATACTGAAAAGTACTTAATAGTGAAGGAGGTTACGTGCGTGGAGGAAGCAAGTAGATTAGCTAAAGATCTTAGAGTTCTTTGGAAAAACTATGTTCTACAGAGCCTTCTAGCTACTATTTCAATATTTATAGTGCTACTATTTCTAAGTCTACATCATGCAGTTGTAATAGCTTCTATAGGTGCTACAACATTCATAATATTTACTATGCCCAATAGTATTGCGGCAAAGCCGAAAAACGTGATTGGAGGTCACTTAATAGGATTCGTGTGTGGTGCAATATCCACGCTTATGCCTCACACATCATTCCTAATCACGATAACTATTTACTCCTTGGCGGTAGGTTTATCAATATTAATCATGGTAATAATGGACCTTATCCACCCTCCAGCTTCAGGAACAGCCCTTGGTACTGCAATAACAGGGTTCACCTATGAGGCATTAATAGCAATCATAATAAGTACTACACTGCTATCAGCTATTAAGCAGATATTAAAACCTTACCTTAAGGACTTAATACGGTAAAATTACCCTAATCTTATATCCTCTATCTAAATAGCATAGCAGAGGCGCTAAGAATATTTAAATACACTGCTTTTAGAAGATTATAACAGCATTAAACATTAGGGTTGATGTTAAAAGTGAAAGGTTTAAAAATAGAGGAAGGTTATTTTTGGGATTACTGGCTAACAGATGAAGGAATATTTAAAGTAAAAATACTTTCGAAAAAACTCTTTGCTCTGGTATTTATATCGTTACTTGTGGTAGTAGTTGCAGTAGCTATTTTTTGGGGCGGAGTAGGATATCTCATAGTATTATTTCTTGGAGCCTACATTGCAGCCGCATGGATAGCTAGCTCGAAGAGAAAGAAAATAGCTTCACTATCTCTTGAAGAACTACTAAAGAAGGGTATGGTTGAGGAAAAAATAGAATGGTCAGATGTAACATCCATAGAGTACATTAAAAAGAAGTTAATCATTAAGTGGGATAAGGGAGAATTAAAAGTTGGTATTAGAGAAAGAGATTTAGAGTATGTAAGGAAGTTTTTAGAACCTAAAGTAGGGGGCAAGTTTAAGATTATTAGAGAAAGTAAAAAACAATAAATACGCCTTAAGCGAAATCATCTACACTTTTCTTTTTCACCTTATATGCACGTAACTCCTTGTACAACTTCTCCAAGCAGTTCATCATATTACGTTCTTTAATCTTAGCAAGCTTCATTGTCTCGGGGAAATGCATTTTGTATCTAAATTCCTTTAAGTCATGTTTAGCATGTTCCATAGCGTGATGGAAGGTTTCCTTATTGAAACCAGCCTCAATTAAGCATCTAAATAAACCGATGAGTCCTAGAGCATCTAGCTTATCAGCATCCCATAAAATCTTTTCCTCAATAGACTTTAGCACGTCGGGTTCTTCATGGTGCTTAACTATGATATTTTTGACTTTATTTATGAATACCTCTGAGTACCCCTTTCTCCTTAGAAATTCCTCGGCTATATTTGCAGATTTTATTTCATGATCATTCTTGCAAACGCCTTTTCCAGCATCATGGAAAATGCTTGCTATTCTTAAAGCCTCAACATCTGCATGGTATTTTAGAGCAAGCTTCGTTGATAGGTTCAAAACACGCAACGTATGTTGAAGTCCGTGTGCCGGGTCTGATTTTTTAAGGTATTTACTAGCTATTCTTAAAGCTTCTTTTTCATTTAAATATCTAAGCACTATCTTGAAAACAACAGTTATATCGGAATTTACTGTTAAATCCGCAAATTCGGGTTTATTAATAATTAATGGTACATAGAATTCTTCCTCTGATATTCCCCCATGACTACCTTTTAATCCCTTATATCCGATCTCATAACCCTTTCTAGCAAATACGATAACATCACCTGACCTACTATGATTCAGTTTAAACTTACCAAGCTCGTCTCGCGGGAGGATACGTTCAAACCTATTATCGTTTTCCAGTTTTTCAACAACGTTCTTAACGCTAATATTCTTTGTTAAATAAATGTGTGCTGCTCTATGTGAAACACATGAAATAGCGGGTACATTCTCTAGTACTTCATTTATATCTACATTATCTCTTACAGAAACCATACCATGATCGGCAAGTATTACGAGTAAATAGTCATCATATATTTCAGTAGCAACGCGTTTCAGCTTACATACTAACTCATCCACGTTTTCTAAATGTGATACAAGCTTCCTACTTAAAGGTCCATAGATTTCACTTATGCTATCGATTCCCGGCAGGTTCACTATAGTGAAAATGGGTTTATGTTTCTTCATAAGTTCCATAGCTACGTTTAAAGCGTAA
Source organism: uncultured Desulfurococcales archaeon (assembly GCA_964496035.1). Classification (GTDB taxonomy): domain Archaea; phylum Thermoproteota; class Thermoprotei_A; order EX4484-217-1; family EX4484-217-1; genus EX4484-217-1. The sequence goes on along the minus strand of CAZBXI010000031.1, from coordinate 14,033 downwards.
ACATCTTGCGTGAAAAGAGGCTTACTCTGAATTTCTTTTTTAGAAATAACAATATCACATCCTTTGGTGAAAGGTTCACCAACACATAACTTAGCACCTTCAATTTTCTCCATGATCGTTTTGCTAAGCAAATATTTGTTAACGTTCTCTCTATCAAAGTCAACAACTCTATCTAGCTCTCTATCGTAGAAGCAATTACCTACTATGCCATGCTCCTCAGGGTAAACACCTGTAACTATTGAAGCATGTGCAGTATACGTGACTGAGGGTAAGACGGATTTACATTTAAATGTAGAAATACCTTCTTCAGCAATACTTCTTAAGCACCTGATTTTTGCTCTTCTTAAGGAGCGGACGCTACATCCATCAAGTATTACCACAATAGCTGAATACAATCGGAAACCCTCTCTTTACTACCTATCTTAAAATAATTCTGAAACAAAATATTAAGTTAGAAGTAGAACAGGTGACTACTATTAGGTAAATATGCCATTGTTTCAATATGTATCATTTTATTATTAATTGTAGGTTTAGGGATAAATGCCTATCATATGTACTCAATATACAAAAGCATGGAAATTATTGAAACTAAAATCGTAGATTTTAATATTGAAGGGTGGCCCATACCGGTAGGCGCAACAATAACTTTCAGAGTGACTGTCAATAACCCAACAGAGCATAGTGTAACAATAGAAAAACTATATTATGAAATATATGTCGAGGATACGTTTCTGGCAAGTGGATCAAAAGAGTACATAACTATATTTCCGGGGCAAACACATATCAACCTAGATGTACATGTAACAACTCAAGACGCTTTAAGGACATTAGCGATTATAATCTCTGAAGGCGGAAAAGAAATCCATTGGAAAATAAGAGGAGTAGTAAGGATACCTATCAAATTATTTAACATGGTAAAAATAGCAAGCATCGATATACCATATGAGACAAAAGGTACATATTCATTGTCAACATGATGAAATATAATAAACACTAATCAAGGTAAAAGGAAGATATTGTGAACTACTTGCATTACTTAGTATCTTCCCCGGAAGACATACGTTCTTCCCTTTTTGGAACAGTTATTCCTAGAAGATACCCTGCTGAAATATATGCTAAACTTTTAACAAGCTCGGCATTATTATTGAAAATACCGTAGAGAACAGCCAATATTAGAACAGCACCAGCTACAACATTAGCTATTGTAGTTCTTTTTAAATAGTTTAGCATCGACATGAGCTGATACCTTAAGCCATTATTTAGGCTACATTGAACGTATAATCTTCAACACTTAGTATTTAAGCATACTAGTCTTGACTTCTAAAGAGAATATCAAAAGGCCTCGGTTATGACCTTAGTAAATAAAGGATAAGAGTGAAAATATGTCATAAAAGCTTACTTAGCTTTTATGAAACATTATTGTTCTTAAGCTAATTAGACTTATTGTAGAGTTTAATTCATGTTCATACGCCTTAGCCATTATGTCCACGTACTCTGAAGGAACTCCCTTTCTCTGGAGTGTTTTCTTAAACTTTAAAACCCAGTACTTTTTAATTATAAACCACTTTACATGAAATTTTAAGATAAATACTACTGATGCCATGATAATGTATAACATGTTCAAAAATATCTTTGCAAGTGTTAATAATTTCAATACTGCTTTACCTTGACCCTAACGTTCTTAGCTTAACAGTAATTTTATTTCCTTTTCTCTTAATAGAGACTATGCCTAGTCTATTGAGCTTTCTAACTCTTTCCGCTATGATCCTACGGGACGCTCTACCTCTAACAAGTCTAACCAGCCTTGTTAGCTCCGATATCGAAGCTTCATTTCTTACAGCTAAAACCTCGATTATAGTTCTCGAAATGTCGTCTACTATCCCGTAGGTTTTACATATACTAGTAATATTGGAGGCCAAATCTAGCGCCTTAAAGACTGGTATGGAAAATACCATTACTAACTTCATAGCTAACCTAACTATTTCTGCTCTATTAGCATCTATTACTAGAAGTAAATTTTCTATGCTCTCTATTCTCCTAAGTAGTAATTTAAGAAGCACTTCAAGTCTTCCAATCCTCTCCTCAATGCTGCTCAATACGCTATTTCCTCAAACGAAAGTAGGAATGTTTAAGACACATATCACTTACGCTCATTTTCCTCGCTTTCTAATTCCTTGCTCACCTTGATTAATTCTTTTATTTCTTCAGGCCTAAGCTTTCTACCTCGCATGATTTTAGATAATGCTATTCTAACTATTTTAGATATTGCAAGGCGTTCTTCTAAGTACTGTCTAGTTAGTTCTGAAGCTGTTTTTTCCGGAACACCACTTTCTACGAGTTTTTTATAAAATGCTCCTACATCTTCACCCAGCTCTTTACCTCTCATAGTAGACAGCACTATATTAATAATGTCTGCTAATGGTTCTTTCAAGTTCCTAAGAAAATCTACTAGAGCATTTAAAACACCTTTTAATGCTTCAATATCTTTCTCAACATCTCTTTTCTCGAATTCCTTTTCAGATTTTTCTTCGCACATACCTCAAACCACCAAGTATAATTATTTACTGTTCACTTAGAAGAAAGTTTTATGTCACAAGTGACCAAAAAGTTTACAGACATGTTCTTGAACCCGTATGGAGGCAGATACTATTAAATAATTGTTCTCCGAATTAGTTAATGATATTTAAGAATATTTCAAGGGAGTTTCTGTGAAACCTTGGGTTAAACTTTTTATTATAATAGCTGACGAATTAGCTGTAATTATCCTGATCTTGGCTATTCTCATGTACTTCGGATTATTAGATTTACTGCACGCTGTAGGACTTGGTTTAGCGGTAAGTGTTATAGTTTTAGTCATAACTATAGTGGCTATGAAACCTCAGCTTACAAAACCAAAAGTTGGTCCGGAAGCTCTAATAGGGAAAGAAGGTATTGTAAGCGAAATTAAAGGGCCTAAAGAAGTACTTGTTTTTATTGATGGAGAATACTGGTTAGCTAAAGTAGAAGGCAAGGTTTTGAAAGGAGATAAAGTACTTGTAATAGGTGTTGAAGGCTTAATGCTTAAAGTTAGAAGGGCATGAGAAATTAATAAGCCACTCATTTATAAAAACATATTAGATGATGAGCCGCTGGAACTCCTGAGAAGTGATGATGGTTGGGATAGCTGACAATAATTTTACTTCTTTAGAACTTTGTAGAGCGGTTAAGGATTATGATTAGGAGGGCTTGCTATGAAGATGCTGATGAAATATTAGAGGTTATAGTTAAAACAAATCACGTATTCTTTAGTAAAATAATTCCGAAGAAATATTTCAAAGACCCTGTATTAACGAAGGAAGAACTTCTAAAGGAAATGGAGAACCTAGAATTCTACGTGTACGAGCTTGAAGGTAAAATAGTTAGTGTTTCAGGCTTAACTGTGGAAAATAAGAAGACAGGAATCGTACGATGGGTTTATGTTCTTCCCGAATATCAGAGGAAAGGAATAGGTACTGCTCTACTCAGGCATATCGAGAGCATAGCTAAAAGACGTGGTCTAAGGATGTTAAAATTACGTACTTCAGAGAAAGCTTATTGGGCTATAAGCTTCTACAGAAAACTAGGTTACAAAATAACTGGTAAGATCAGAGTACCTTGGGGCCACGACGTAGTTTTTACGAAGGAACTTGAAAATCATATTTGATAAAATACCGCGCTATACATCCTATTAAGAACCCATACTACGTCGAAACCATCTACCATAGTTAAGTCCGGAGGAGTAGGTTTTACTATTTTAAAGAAGTCTTCCTCCAACATCTTATTAACACAATCTACTAGTTCGCGTACCATTATAGGTTCCTTTACCTTACTTAGCTTCCTAATAATGTAAGCTATTAGGTTTACTTGGCCCTTCTCCACTATTCTAGGATAATATGTTAGGTCAAGTTCATGCTTTACGCCGTTATCATATTCGGCAACTATTTTAAAACCTCTAGCCCTAATCTTTTTAAGCCCTTTAATACCATGGAAAACTCTTCTTCTTGGAAAACTGAACTCGGTTCTCTTAAGTTCTCCAGTACCATACTTTTTAACATTTGAAGTAATGTCTTTAGGTACATAGTTTTCCATTAACACTACATTGTTAGCTACGTTTATGAAGGCTGAGGAAGCAGAAGCTACGATGACAATGCCCGTATTTGTTCTGCCAATTATCTCCCTTACCTGATAATGTAGGGGCTTAATAGGGTCGTTAGGTATGATTTTACTCATAATTTCATCCTTATACAGCAGGTTTGTTGCACTAGTATCTTCATCCATGAGAAGAACTTCAGCACCCGCCTCTATAGCTTCAATAATTGATGCTGCCATACTTGTAGAACCGCTGGAATTTAAGCTTGTAAAGTCTAATGTATCTTCGCTTGAAGGTAATTTCTCTATGAGGTTCGAAACATCTACATGGGTAACTATACGGCCACCTTCTGCTCTAACAAGCACAGTGTACTTCCTTGAAACAACAAGCTCTCTACCATCACCTTCTACGTGATTATATATTCCCTCCTGAATTGCTTGAAGCAACGTCGTCTTACCATGGTATCCTCCACCAGTTATCATTAAGAGGCCATGAGGCACAGCCATGCCCGTAACTACTCTCCCGCTTGGAAGCTTGACCTGTACTCTTAATGTTTCAGGAGACTTGAATGGTATAGCTTTTCTTAATGGTCTTTCAGATAAGCTGGATTCCCTAGGTAAAATACTTCCATCACCTATAAAGAACATGTAATTGTTTTCGTAAAGCCATTTTCTCAGAAATTCCTGGTCCATGTAGTTCTCTACGTGTTTCCTAATATCGTTAATTCTATTTCTTAAAGCTATTATCGATTTAACGACTTTGATAATGTTGTCTATAAGTAAAATCTTAGCTTTTTCACCTAGTATCCTTCTTCCTTTAGCTGGTAAACCTATGAAGAACCTTAGTACTAAGTTTTCTCCGTAAACTTCAACACATGATCTTCTCAGAATTCTTGGGCTAGGTTTAGGTATGCCCATGTAGCAGCTGTATCCTGAACCACATTTCTTACAATATTTCTTTACGGTTGTGTAGAGAATTCTAGCTATGTAGTCTGTAAAGGGGACAATACGTCCTCCTTTGAAGAACTCTAATGGTATTCTATGTGAACTATAAGGTATGGTAACTTCAATAATCGATGGCGGACTATGAGGATCACTTTGAATTTTAGTTAATGTGGCTTTGGCAATATTGTAGTCGATAATCTTATTTCTTAGCCTCTTATATGCACTATACCTTCTACCATTTAATCTAGCAAGGAGCTCCTCTAGTTCAGTAACTGTTATTCTCATAGTTTCCCAACTCAACTTTGAACAAACATAGTAAATATCCTACTCCTAATGCAGTGACCAAACTAGTATTTATACGCAACTTCAAAAAGCTTAGAAGTATTCGTCCCTATTCTTAAATTGATAGAGAGGTTAACGAGGTTTTATGTATTATGATGTTGCAAACAGTAGCTACCGCAAGTTTAGATGTTAAGGTAGACTATGATTTTAAGTTAACAGCCGCAGCATATAATTTCTCATGGTATTTTAATGGTAAGGAACTGCTTATACCTTTAAGCTATGAAGAACCTGTTGTAGCTTTAGTTAAGAAGGAAAGTGAAAAACAATTACAAGTAAGTATTTTGTCTACGAAAAGAGAGATAGACGTTGGTAATTATTTAGCTAAGATAAAGTTCGTACTCGGTATCGAAGAGGATCTTAAGGAATTCTACAACATTTGGACCAAGGATAAGCTGTTTAGAAGGTCTCTCAGAATACTTAAGGGAATTCATTTAAGAGCAACAACGCTATGGAATGCTCTATTAATAGGTATTTGCCAGCAAAATGCTAGTTTCAAGCAGGGATGGAAAATGTTAGCAATGATATATAAGATTTTAGGAAAGAAGATAACAGTTGAACATTGGGGAACAACGTATATTCCCCCATCCCCTAAGGACATCTTAAATAACGTTAACCTTCTTGAAGCATGTAGGCTCGGATATAGAGCAAGCACTGTAGTTAATGTTGCTAAAGCCTTTATGAATAACGTGCTTAATGAAAATAAATCTGGTGAATATGTTGAAGAAGACTTGGTTAAAGTTAAAGGTGTAGGCACATACACTGCTAGATTAGCCCTAGTACTTGCGGCGAGGAAGTATGAGCAACCACCGATAGATAGATGGTTAAGGAAAATAATCTCAGTAGTTTACAGTGTACCTGAGCGATTAGCTGAGGAAACATGGGTTAAAATATGGGGTAAATGGAGTGGCTTATCGTCGGTTATGACGACAATAATTTTAGATGCTGAAACACTATCAAATGCTCTTGCTAGAATAGCAAAAGGACAAACATACCCCATATTGGAAAGTAGGGAAATGACCCCACTAACGTTATGGAAGCACATATAAGGTTAAGAAGAAATGGGAATAAACATTGTAGTAGTATTTGATTTTGACGGGGTACTTGTCGATAGTTACAGCTGTCTACCTAAAATATATGAGACCATAGCTAGGGAAATAGGCATAAAAGACGTTAAAAGCTTCATAAGGGTTATGTTGAACTTCGAGGACATAATGGACTATTTTGGAATATGGGATAGAAGACTATGGTTCAACCTGATTCTACGTTCTCCTAAAATTCGTAACTTAGATACTAAAAAGCTGATCTCCACATATTGGAATCTAAGAGTAAAATACAGCATAGTTAAAAGCGAAAGCATAGAAGTTCTTAAAAAACTAAATGCTATGAAAATACCCACATACATCGTAAGCGGAAGTGACGGTATACCAAGTATGAAGTATAGGAGAGTAAAAGCCTCAGGTCTCGATAAGCTGGTAAAGGATGTTTTAGTTTACGGTGTTTATGAGAAAACAGGGTCACTAACAGAAGCTTTACTTAAAATTAAAGGAGAACATTTAGCAGCAAAGGTATTTTATGTAGATGATAAGCCTAAAAATCTTGTAGAAGCTTCCAAGGTAAGAGTGAATACAGTGCTTTACAAATATAAGCCCCCACTACCAACAAGCTATGCTTGGAAAGGTAGGAAACCTAAAAATGCTACTGAAATACGTAGTTTAAGTGAAATATTAGCAATATTGTGTAAGGAAAAATAAATATCAATATTTCTAAACTAACTATGATTAGGGTGTTTAAGCGTAATGATTATTAGATTTAAGGGCGAACGTTTTAGCCCCTTACAAACAGCTTTAATACTCTCACTAAGCGAGAAACCTATGACTATGAGCGAAATATTAGCAATGTTTAAAAGTAAAGGTGTGAAATCCAGAAGCTCCATTTACACAGCAATATATGAGCTCGAAAGAAGAGATATTGTTCGAAGAGAAATAAGCGAGGAAGGAGACATAGTAGTTAAGCTCACGAACAAGGGTTTAACTATAGCTAATGAAATACCTGAAATACTAGATGAACAACTATATCCTTTAATACGTATCATCAACACACTACTTAGATGCTTAAGAAAAAGAATGGGTGAAATTTACAGTATAGCTGAAGCATTAGAGGAACCTGAAGAACTTATAGAATATAAGAAGTTCCTCCATAAAGAACTGGAGAAGGTTGAAGAGAAGATAAAACATTGGAGAAAAGTCCCGGTGGAGTAATATACATTGTGTAAATCTCTTCAAACCAGTTAGAAATTCTATGTTTAATTAATCTCGGTAAAGTTTATATACTGACCCGTACATTAATATGTACGGACCCGAACATGGAAGTACTAACTTGAGCGTGTTTAACATGTGCTTTCATGGACATGTACTGGTATTTTCTCTAGGACCTCACATAATACGTGAATTTTTAGAGCTAGATGAAGCAGTTAAGAGTAACGTAAGGTACTACGTTGAGGATAAACCTGAGGAATACGTTATTTATGCAGAACTGCCGGGTGTGAGAAAAGATAGTATTGAAGTTTATGTTGCACCTCATGGTTTGCTTGTTAAAGCTAAACCGTCAACTAAGCTTCCATGGATGCCTGAAGTTTATCGTTTGAAAGTAAAGTTTGGAAGCGAGATAGATAGAGAGAGAACTAAAGCAAAATATAAAGACGGCATATTAATCATAAACGTGCCAAAGAAGAGTAAGGCTGTGAAAATACAAGTAGAATGAATTAACCAGTGTTTCTCATACGTGAGGACTCAGAATGAATAATCAAACTAATTTTTTATAATGGAGTCAGAACATTATGGGTTTATGAGGATAGTTACATGAGATTAAGATGTAGTATTTTCCTTACTGGTATACTCGGTTTATTAGTACTTTATGTTTGCATATTTACTTCCATAGCTTTATCTCCATGGTTTAGCTGGTCAAAGAATGCTCTTAGCGATTTAGGTCACTCCGTGAAAAGCATTGTAGCTCCTATATTTAACTTGGGGTTAGTTATTGGAGGATTTCTCATATACCAATACTCGATTTCAATATTGAAACATAGCAAAATGATAACGTACTATTTCTTAGCGCTTTCTGCTTTTCTCTTGATACTCATAGGGGTGTTCGATGAAGTGTATGGTGTATTACACTTTATTGTTTCTGTTGCATTCTTTGTTACAGCGCTTTCAGCAACATTAATCTATGCTTATGAAAGAAAATCTGAAGTGGCAGTAGCAGCGTTTATTATCGGTGTATGTTCATGGGCAATCTATGGTTTAAAGGTTTTCGAAATAGGAATATCTATTCCTGAAATTCTATCAGCTTTCGCGGTAACATCATGGATTGTTGAGGACATGTATTTGCAATTTAAGTTTCTTAAATTAGAATAGTTCTTAAGCTAGACTTATATTTGCAACTCGTTTTTATTTAAGCTGGTGCTCAGTATGATAGATGTTATTGGCTTACTTTTCTGGCTACTACTTTTAACTATGATCATATGGCCTCAGTGGCAATATAGGAGTCTTCATGCTTCTAGAATGTCTATGATTAAGAGGATAGAGAGGAAATATGGTGTTAGAGTTATAACTATGATTCATAGGCAAGAAAGAGTTGGTTTCTTCGGAATACCAGTATACAGGTTTATAGATATTGAAGATTCTGAAGCAATAATTAGAGCTATAAGGTCTACACCGCCAAGTAAACCCATAATGTTAATCCTTCATACTCCAGGAGGACTAGTTCTAGCTGCATCCCAAATAGCTCAAGCGCTTAAAAAGCATCCAGCTAAAAAGATAGTAGTAATACCTCACTACGCCATGTCAGGGGGTACTCTGATAGCTTTAGCAGCTGACGAAATAATTATGGACCCGAACGCGGTTTTAGGGCCTTTAGACCCTCAAATAACAACCCTAAGAGGAACACAAGTTCCAGCACCATCTATTCTGAAAGTTGTTAAAGAGAAGGGTACTGAGAAGGTCTCCGATGAAACCTTAATGCTTGCAGATATTGCTGAGAAAGCTATTAGGCAAGTTCAAGAAATAATTGTTGAACTTATAAAGGATAAGTACGGTGAAAAGAAAGCCTTGGAAATAGCTAAATTCTTAACTGAAGGAATATACACTCACGATTATCCGATAACTGTTGAGCAAGCACAGAAACTAGGCTTACTCGTTAAAACAGAAGTTCCTCCGGAAATCTATAGGTTAATGGAGCTATATCCGCAAGCCCATGTTCAAAGACCTGGAATAGAGTATATACCATATCCTTATGTACCTCAGCAGCCCAGGGGAGGAAGAGCTAGGAGAGAGGGAGTAAGTTAAATAGGTTAAAACCCTTCACCTTCTAATTTCCTCTATTGGTACACCGCGGCTCTTCCTAAGAAGAATAAGCGATGCAGCTATGAAAATAGCTATCCACGAGAACGTAGATACTGCTGCCATCTTTAAGTTTATAGGAGTTAACATTACTCTCATAGAGAGCCATTGTAGATAGGAGCCGGTGGGTGGAATAGCCCCTGTGGCATGGAACATTATTAATGCAGGTATGCTACAGAAAGGTATTATGTAAACTAAATTGCCTATATCTATCCATAATTGGGAGTAGGCTATGAAAGCTGGAATTAAGGGAGCATAACTAGCAATAGTTAATGAACCTGTTCTCCTAGTAACTATCAATAACAATACTAACATATAGGAGAACCAATACATAGCTATGCCGGCTAAGGTTAAGTCAACAACAACACCTACAGGGTTTTCTAGTGCTGGAAAAACACCCCACCTAAAATAGCTTCCAAGAATTATCGAGAAATATACTACACCGACTATGATAAGGAGTGCTATGATGCTCCCTAAAAAGTCCTCTAGAAGAAAAATGCTTGGAGAAATTTTCGTAAACTTAGTAATATATCTTGCACTTCTAGACGCATACAAGAAGCTGTACGCTAAACCTATGCCAATAGATGCTATTGAAATTAAAGACAGAAAGCTAAAAGCCATAGCAGCATTTCCTTGCACAAAATACTCTGCCCATTCAACTTTTACTCTTGCTGGGCTGAAAACAAAAAGCCACATAAAAACCCAGAACTCTACAAAACCAATACTCCAACCTAGTAGTTCAGGGTTAGTTAGCATATCTTTAATCTTAAGCCTAAAATACATCGTCAACCTAAACACCTAAAACAAGCTCATAAACCTTATCTAGAGTCGTAAGTTTTGTAAGAGGCTCCCCCATTTCACCCTTAACAATACTGTAAACTTTACCCGAAGCTTCAAAACATAAAATAGCATCTTTACTTTTACCAATAACAAGCCTAGCATCAAACAGTTCGGATACTGAAAGCATACCGTAAAGTCTACCTTCAAACATAAAAGCTACCTTCCATGGTTTTAAAGCGGTAAGCAGCCATGTTTCATGAGTATTTAGCAATATAACACCTTTAAACTCATTTAAATATTTGAGAAGCTTAGACTTTCTAGCTGGGTCAAGTTGTTCAAAAGGTTCATCTAACAACACGTGTTTAGCTTTAGAAGCTAAAGCAATTGCTGTCGTAAATGCCTTGAACTGTCCAGCGGAGAGCTCCCAAGGCTTACGCTTTCTCAATAACTCCTTACTAACACCGAGATCTTCAAGAATATTTAATGCTAAATCTATGTCTCCATCCGTTGAGTCAATGAAGAAACGTATATGGTCATATGCGCTTAAGTGGAACACACCATAGGCTTCCCTTAAATTTATAGATAAAACACCTGGCTTACCATAAATATCAGCTACGTCAACACCATCTATTAGAATTTTACCTGAAGATATTGGTGTTAAACCAGCTATAGCTCTGAACAATGTGGTTTTCCCAGAACCATTAGGTCCTAAGACTAAGTGTTTGTCTTCGAACCTAGCTGAAACGCCTTTAATTACAGGTTCTTGCCCCCACCTATACTTAACATATAGGTCAATAATTTCAATCAACAGCAAAACCTCTAATGTTAATTAGATACTGGTCTTTCGTAAAAATTTTACAGTAATATTTTTAAGTTTTCTTAAAATAGGGGTAGTTAAAGCTACTTAGATTATGGTGTACCTAATGGTTCACGTATCTAATAGGGTCATGCTGGGAATTCTAATAGCATTAGCAGTGTTAGGCGCTATCGTTTATGCGATTTCCTTACCCGAAGTAACTGTTGAGGAAACAGGGTTATGGCTTAAACCCTTTCTTGATTATATTGAGAAAGAATATGAACCTAAATGGATTAGCGAAACAAACATAGGTCAATATCCTTCCGAGGCCCACGTATCTAATGTTCCCTGGATTAGCTACAATAAATCATATTGTGCTTCAACATGTCTCCAAATGGTTGCTTACAAGTATGATATAAGAGAACCTGTAGAGTACTTTAATTTTCTAATGAGCTTCACGTATGGCGCGAGCATGGAAGTTTTTAATAGTTTCGCATTCTTCATTCCGGGATCAGACCCTCTCCCGGGATTTAAGCAAGCATCAAAATATCTTGGACTACATTATCATTTCCTCGTAACCGGTGATAAGAAACTATTTCTTGACATGTGTAAATACCTGGTATCCCAAGATAAACCTGTTATTCTCCCTGTTGATGCGGGAAAACTCTATAACCTAACCTATCCTGCACCTCACTTTGTACTTTTAGTAGGGTATAAAGATGAGATGTTTTACATTTATGAACCAGTTCTAAGGGAGGAAAAGTTTTCACTAGATGAAGAAGGAGTAGAGTTCTCCAAGGAAGCTATTTTAGAGGCAGCTAGGGTTTTTAATGAAGTATTTCATTTACCATGGAAGTACTCTCTAATATACTTCATTAAGGCGGGAAGACCTGTAAAAGACCTTAAACCATTACTAAGGAAAAATGGTGAGTTACAAGTAGGTTTCAAATACTTTATAATATGTACTGGTGCTAAAGCCATAGAAACTCTAGCAAACTATACTGCTCAAGGAAAAATAAATCTAGAGGAACAGATGTTCGGAATACACTTAGCTATGGTATCTAGGTTTGATAACGCCAAATTCTTGAAGACAAGGTTTTCTGACAACAAGCTAGTAGTGGAAGTAGCTAGTAAGCTTGAAGAAGCGGCGAAAATATATGAACAAATTCTAGAACTTATGAGAAACGGGATAACACCTCATGAAAGAGAACAAATAGTAAATCTACTATTTCAAGCAGCTAAGTGCGAAGAAGATGCAGGAAAACTCTTGATTAAAGCAAGTTTACATGAGTAATTGTAGAAATAGGAGGTTTAAGTTGAAAATGCCATTCTACATCGCTTTAAATATTTTCCTTTTAGCAATAGACTTGTACGTGTAGTACACCATCCATGCAGTTGATAGAGGCAGTACTGTTATTAGCCATAACGTAAAGTTCGCTATAGCCGCTACCGTGTTAAATGCTATGTATGCTGCTAAATTAATGAAGTATGCTCTTTTCTGCCAACCATACTTCTTAATCGTATATATTGCTTGTAGTGCTGCATATCCTTCCTTTGTCAAAATATATTTTCCTTCCTCATCCATAGTTATTAAGTTTCTTAATTTCTTTAAATGAAAATCCAGTTTGCCACTACTCTCTATTCCTAATTCTCTTTTTAGTTCAGAGAAACTTCTAGGTTTCTTAGCTAACAGCTTTAATATTTTTATTCTTAAAGGATGAGATATTGCCTCGAATACCTCATCGGACATATCATCACCCTCACTATCTTTAAGCAGTGTTAAATTTAATTCTAAGCCCGTTGACAAAGTAGTCAATAATACTTGACCATCTATTTTCATGTTACAGTACGTATCATTTCAAGTATTTTCGGTAAAAGTTCCCATCCATGCTCTATAGTTCCTAGTTTACCTCTAGCACATTCTTTCTCAGTAAATTTCCTAACACTATCAGGCTCTAAACCGGGACACATTAAAGCTACCGGTACGGGGTCCCCCGTATGTGCTTTTACTGTAGGAGGTGTTGCATGGTCAGCTGTAACCATTACTGCTATATTTTCGCCCATTCTTTCTAGGGAGGGTTTTACAAAGTATTTGTCTATTTCCTCGATTTTCTTCTTTTTAACCTCAATATTTCCATCATGCCCCGGTTCATCAGGTCCTTTAAGATGCACGTAGACTATGTCGTATTTTTCAAGTAGTTTAAATGTTTTTTCAAGCCTCACTTTGTAGTCTTTCTCAGGGTCTCCTGTAGGTAAAGGTACTTCCTCAACATGAGCTCCAAAAGCTCTACCTATACCTAACTCTACAGGCATCTCGGCTAAGAAGGCAAAGCTTGCATTATACTTTTCATATAGAGGGGTAATTCTAGGTAAAGTGTTTCCAGCGTCTCGGAGTAGCACTATGTTAGCTGGTAAAAGACCTTTGCTTCTACGTTTAACATTTACAGGATGATTGTCTAGTATTTCAATAACCTTCATTGTGAACTCATTTACTAGTTCAGCAGTTATTTGCGCTTCAAAACTCTCATCTAAAGGCCTAACACGTCTAACGAAAGGCTCATAGCCTTTAATAGCTACGCTTATAAGCCCTTTCCTACCATAAGCAGGATCACTATTTTCAACCATGGGAGAAAGTTTGTAACGTTTACTACCAATAACAACTACTG
>CAZBXI010000030.1:0-18366 GCA_964496035.1 uncultured Desulfurococcales archaeon | reverse complement strand
ACAGCAAAAGCAGTAGCATTTGCTCATAAGTTAAAACTCAAAGTTGTAGCATGGACAGTGAACAAGCCGGAGCAAATAATTAAACTTGCAGCGAACAAGGTAGATGCCATAGCTACGGACTATCCGGAAATGGCGTTGAAGACCAGAGAGAAGTATAAAAAAGTTAAATTCTAAATACCTTCTTCCCATTTCCTCCTAGAGTGAATCCCCATATAAATGCACATATATATTTACGTTATAGTGTTTCTGATGGGAAAGCTTATTATATAGTGCACTTCCTACTATAGATAGGTGCACCCTTATTGAGGAAAACCATAGCATTTACATTTCTCCTGGCAGTAATATTCTTATTATCCATAGCAGTAAACGTTCACGCAGCAGAGCCCGCTAATAAACCAGTAATTGTCACTACAACAACAGTTCTTGAAAGTATAGTAAAGGATCTTGCCGGAGACAAAGTATCCGTAGTAGTTATTGCATCACCTACAATATGCCCTGCACACTACGACGTAAGTCCGAGCGATGTAGAAGCTTTCAAAATTGCCGACCTAATTTTAGCTCACGGTATTGAACCTTGGGTTGAAGATTTAAAGAAAGCGTCAGGCTCCAAAGCACCAATAGTTTACATTAGGGGTCCATGGAACGTACCTGATGCTTTAAAACAAAAATACATGGAGGTAGCTAACGCTATTAAAGAGTGTTTAGGCATAGATGTATCAGATAAACTTAGCAAGTCTTTAGAGGAAATTGACAAGACCAAGCAGTGGCTCCTCAGCTTTGCTGAAGAACACTGTTTCAAAGGCGCTCCTGTAGTTTCTATGCTATGGCAGAAAAGTTTCATTTCATTCCTCGGATTTAGAATTGTTGCCGTGTACAGGTCTCCTGAAATGGTTTCAGCTAAAGAATATAGTGAAGTAGTAGAGAACGCAACAAAGTACGGTGCAGTCTTAGTAATAGATAATTTGCAAAGCGGTGTAGAGTTAGGAGAAAAAATAGCTAGCGAAGTAGGTGCAGTAGAAGTTGCTTTAACGAACTTCCCCGGAACAGCTCCTGGGTTAAACAACGTAACGGAGGTTATGAAGTATAATGCTAAGCTACTAGCTAAAGCGCTTGAAGAAGCAACAGCCATGAAGGAGAAAATCACGCTTGAAAGGGAAATAAGTTTCTGGAGAAACACAACACATATTCTCGCAGTACTAGTTATTGCATTAGGGCTAGCTCTAACCTATATAGTACTGAGGAAAAGGTGAAGTAACTAGTGGTCTTCGGCCTAAGCCTTGAAGAAACAGCTAAACTCCACGGACATAAAGGGCCATGGCTAGTACTAGGCTATAGAGCAGGTAGGCGTGCCAGAGAAATACTTAACCCCTTAAGCGAACATGACCTCTACTGCATAGTTTACGTACCATTGAAAACACCATACACGTGCATTATAGATGGGGTGCAGGGGTCAACAAGCTGTACGCTAGGTAAGCAAAACATCGAAATTAAAGAGTCCAGCACAGATAATATAAGAATAGTTTTCGTAAACCGTAAAACTTCAAGAAAATTAGAAATGAAGCTTAAAGAGAACGTAGAAGAGGAAATAAATAAGCTATATAAGAAATACGGGCTAGATGAAGCAGCTAAATGGGTTGAAGGAGAAAAACTATGCAACCTATTCGAGGAGAAGCTGTACGATTAGAAAATGTTTGGATTACGTATTCTGGTGCTGGAAAACCAGCTATAAGGAACATTAACTTATCAATACCTTCCGGAGTACTTACCCTAATCAAAGGACCTAATGGTGCAGGAAAAACAACACTTATCGAAACATGTCTAGGACTGCTTAAACCCATTAAGGGCAACGCGTACCTACTAGGTATCAATACTAAAGATAAGCGCATATTTAAAGTAAGGAGGAAATGTAGTTACGTACCGCAAGACTTCTTGAAACCCCCGTACGAGCATTATACGGCTAAGAAAGTAATAGAAATGGGCCTATCAAGCAACAGAGTAATAACAGACCCTTTACCTGACTATTTTCAATACGAACTAGAATATTATGCTAAAGAATTAGACGTACTTAATTTACTTGAAAAACCAATAGGCATATTAAGCGGTGGTCAACAGCAAAAAGTTTTCATAATAAGAGCGCTAATTAGGAGGCCTAAACTGCTTTTCCTAGATGAGCCATTTTCAAGTCTCGATAAAGAGTCGAGAGAAAAAGTTACGGAAATAGTTATAAATTATATTAGGAAACATAAGGATTCTTCAGCAATCATAGTTAGTCACACCTTCAGCAAAATTGAAGAATACGCAGACATTGTTGTGACCATGAATAATGGGGTAATAACCGATATTAAAGGTAGATAGTTATGCTGTTAATAATTCCCCTGCTAGGCGCTATGCTTAGCGGATTTATATGCGGTATGCTTGGATACTATGTTCAAAGATACGGTGTTACAACATTAAGTTTCGCAATAGCACACTCCGCATTAGCTGGCGCTGCAATATCGCTTGTACTAGGATTTAACATTACGCTGTTCACACTACTCTTTGCTGTAACATCAGCTCTACTTATAGGCTATTTGACAAGTAAATCACTTATCAGGCGTGAGCTAATTTGTATGGGCTTATTCTCCTTGTTCAACGCAGTAGCTATTCTAATGCTCTACATGTCAAGTACTAACGTACTGTCTACCGTACAGTTATCAACCATACTATGGGGTAGTGTACTAGCAATAACTTGCGAGAAGATAATTGCCATAGTGGCTATAGCAGCGATTTTTCTAGTATATGCTGTAATTTTTAAGCCACAAATAGATGCAATACTTTTCGATCAAAAATTAGCTGAAGCAGAAGGAGTTAATGTAAAACTGCACAGTACAATACTTCTACTCTTCGTAGGCTCAACAATAGCCATAATCCTTAGAATAACAGGCGGTTTCCTTGTCTTCTCCCTACTATATAACCCTGTTGCATCAGCTCTATTACTGTCAAAAAGAGCAAATATTCAGCAACTAATTTCACCTATACTAGGAAGCAGTGTTGCGGTTGCAGGTCTTTTCGCTAGTTACGTGTATAACTTACCTGTTGGTGCATCAATAGCTCTACTATCATCAGCTACTCTTCTACTATCATACATTTCAAGAACTACGATAAACTACGTACTAGCACAGCGGAGTATACAAAGAAAATATTAGGGAAGCTTTTACCCCTTAAGTTTCCTATCTAATTCTATGAGTTCGGGATGCACAAATCTCCCATCCTTAACAATTACTTCACCATCAAAATAAACTGTAGGGTTCAATATGCTAACATCGGTATGCGCCTTAGCAAGACCTACACTACCCTTAAACTTCGGGGATTGAGAACCAAAACCAAACTCTATCCCTCCATAAACCCTCTCATCCTCTAAAGGTATCCCTCTAAGCCTGGCATTTGGATGAAAACCCCATGAAGCATGAGCTACATAGTACATTTTCTCATCATCGAAACTGGCAAGCCACTTTCTAAATATCTCAGCTTCTCTTCCATCAATCACCTCAACTATCCTACCATTTCTAATTACCAGCTTAACTTCATGTCCCAAAACACCCAGTTCATCAGGAGGCCATATAAAACCGTTAACAACCATAACACCATTTATTGTTTCTTCTACTGGAGCCCACGATATTTGACCTCCTAAAGGCTTGTATATTCCTCTCTCCTTAACTATCCCATCATTATGGTATACTGGTCTTTTAGGATCATTTTCGAATTCCAGCATAGTTCCCTTTGAGGTTTTTACTTTTACCTTTCTGGCTTTAGCAGTTAACTCTCTTAACTTATCCCCTAACTTACACATTGCCTCATAATCTACCTTACCTATTAGTCTAATCATCATTTCAGGATCCATTCCCGTTAACTCGAGAATTCTAGCTCCAGCTTTTAATGCTTCAATATATGCTTTAGTGTGAAGTATATACATTAAGGGGAAACTTATAATTACATCGCTTCCTCTCATAGCGGCAGCTACATGACTTGGAGGCTCCATGTCAACTTCTTTCTGTGTTTTATATATTAGCAAAGCAGCTTCTCCACCCACAGCGTGGGCAGCTGCTGTAACATATTCAAGCATTTTACGGTCAATAGCAGTATCTGAAAGAACAAGAACTTTTTCGCCAGGCTTAACATTAGCTAGTAATTTAACAGTTTTTAAGGCTGCCTCGTATAGTTCCATAAACATGTTCTCGTAGAACATCTTTAAACACCTTCTACATACTTTACAATACAGAATTAAATTTTTAACTATAATAGCATTTTAAATTATTGAGGAATTTGCAATGGTGCTTCATGTAGGCTTTCTAACAATAGGGCAAAGTCCTAGAGTAGATGTAATGGAGGATGCTTCTAAAATTCTAAGCAAGAAAATAAAAGTCACTGAAGCAGGAGCATTAGATAATCTCACAAAAGAAGATGTTGAGAGAGAGTTAAAACCTGAACCAGGACATGTAGTTTATGTTACAAGGTTACGCGATGGTTCAATGGTTAAAATATCTAAGGAGAAAATTCTCCCACTATTGCAGGCAAAGATCAAGGAAATTGAAGAGAAAGTAGACATTATAGTTATTCTATGTTCAGGAGAGTTTCCAGAGTTTGAAAGTAAAGTTCCCATAATATACCCTGATAAACTTTTGAAATCTTTTATCCAGGGAATTTCATTTAAAGGTGTTCTAGGAGTATTAATACCTGTCAGTGAGCAATTGGATTATGCTAAAAGAAAATGGAGAAATTTCGCAGAAACACTAGTAGCTAAGAGTATTTCTCCGTACACTGCTGAAGAAGAACACTTTAAGGCAGTAGCATGGGAACTATCTAAGAGTAATCCTACATTAATAGTAATGGACTGCATAGGATATAGTCTAAGACATAAAACTATAGTTCATGAAATTACGGGTAAACCTACCATATCTACTAGGGGCATCGTATTTAGGGTTCTTAACGAGCTTGTTGAATAAGAGACTTTATTAAATTTTATTCATCGATACTTTTTCCCCTTATATAAAAAATTGAAACGTTAAATTTAACTATTAGAAGAATTGGTTATATTCAGTAGTGTGTGGGGTGATAAAAATTTCAAGAAGTGTGAAAAGAGTAACGTCGGCGAAAATAATAGCAGTAGTCATAATCGTAATTATCATAGCTGTAGCAGCTTTCATGTTAGCTATGAAACCACCAGCTGAAACAACATCTCCTACGGTATCGCCTTCACCTGGTAAGGTCTTAGAGTTCGTATATGGAACTACGCAGGAAACTGGAACTTTCGATCCTGCAAAACATAGAGATGAAACAGAAACGATGTATGTAGTTAACACCTATGACCCACTGCTTTACCCAACGAAAGGTGGACCACCTAAACCATGGGTTGCTGAGAAATGGGAAGCAAGTGAGGACGGTAAAGTATGGACGTTCTACATTAGGAAGGGAATAAAGTTCCATAGTGGTAGAGAATTAACTGCTGAAGATGTTGCTTTCAGTATGCAAAGAGTTTTAGACTTAGGAACAGGTTTCTCATTCCTATGGAAAGGACTTGTTGAGAAGGTTGAAGTAGTAGATAAGTACACGGTAAAGTTCTACCTGGCAAAACCTTTCGCCGAATTCCCAGCAACTTTAATACACTTGTTCATTGTTGACAAGGAGGAAGTTCTCAAGCATAAGCAGGATGGGCCTTTCGGAGAATATGGAGACTACGGGCAAGCATGGTTAGCTGAGCACGATGCTGGTTCAGGGCCATACAAGGTTGTTGAGTTTAAACGTGGTGAAAGAGTTGTTCTAGAGAAGTTCGAAGACTACTGGGCAGGATGGAGCCCTGGAAAACCCGATAGAGTAATAATATTGATAGTTGGTGAGCAAGCAACTCTAGTTTCGATGTTTAAGAAAGGAGAGGTCGACATAGTTGAACAATGGTTACCTGCAGATACTTTTGAAGCACTAAAAAAGGAACCTGGAATTGTCGTTAAAGAAGACCCCGACGCTAAACTGTTCTTCGTATCTATGAACAATAAGAAACCACCATTCGACGATGTTAATGTAAGAAAAGCTGTTAGCTACGCAATAGACTATGAAGCAATAATAAAGAATGTGTTTAGAGGAGGTGTTCAAGCAGTAGGGCCAATACCGGTAATTGCTCCAGGACATTGTGATGAAGTAACTGTGTACACCTACGATATTGATAAAGCTAAGGAGTACATGGCTAAGTCGAAGTATGCTGGGCAAACACTTAAGGTGCAGTATGTTTACGTTTCAGGAGTAGCTGTTGAGGAGCAAGTAGGGCTGATAATTAAGGAAGGTCTTAAGCAAATAGGTATAGAGGTTGAACTAGTACCTGAGCCATGGAGTAGAATTGTCGAACTAGTTAAAACACCGGAAACAACACCGGACATGGTAGCAATATTCCATACACTAAAGTATCCATCGCCGGACAGCCATACCTACCTAATGTTCCATCCAAAAGCACATGGAACATACATGTCATGTATGTGGTATGAGAATGACGAAGTAACCCAGCTACTTGATCAAGCAAGAACAACACTTGACCAAGAGGAAAGATATAGGCTATACTGTGAAGTAACTAAGAAAGTAACTGAAGATGCTGCAGCACTCTTCATAATAAACCCGATACATAGAATAGCGTTCAGAGACTACGTTAAAGGATACGACTACATAGGAATATTAGGGTTCGATCTAAGATTCTACAACCTAGATATAAGCGGAAAACCATGAGGGCAGTGATTAGTGAAATTTAGAGACTATGTGATAAAAAGAGCACTACAAATACCACTAGCTCTCTTTGGACTTTCAATACTAATTTTTTACATTACCCGAGTTATGCCCGGAGACCCTGTTAGACTATATTTGGGGTTAGAAGCAACAGAAGAACAAGTTGAAATGTATCGTAAACTCTTCGGCTTAGACAAACCAATTCACATACAATACATTGAATATTGGAAGAATTTCTTCACAAAAGGCACTCTAGGCCTATCACTATATACTGGAAGAGATGTTGCTAAAGACATTGCAGAATACTTACCATCAACACTTGAATTAGTTATTGTGGCCATGGTGTTTTCCGTTATAGTGGGAGTTATTTTAGGCGTTGTCTCGGCAATGTATAGAAATAAATGGTTAGATAATGTGTTAAGAGTTATAGCTATAGCCGGAGTTTCTCTTCCAAGATACTGGGTTGCTATATTATTCCAGTTAGCATTAGCTTACTACCTTAACCTACTACCTATGACTGGTAAGATAAGTACACACCTAATGGTTGAAAGAATAACAGGATTCACTATTTTAGACAGTTTAATAACCGGGAATTGGGAAGCTTTCATAGATACTTTAAGACATCTGATTTTACCTGTCATAGTACTATCCTTGTCGCCGATAGCTCAAATAATGAGACTTGTAAGAGCAAGCATTCTTGAAGAACTACATAAACCCTACGTTTCAACACTAATATCCCTAGGCTTACCATTCAAAATAATATACTACAAGTACATGTTGAGAAACGCTTTCGTAGTAGCTTTAACAATAATAGGACTTCTCTTCGGTTTCTTCATCTACGGAGCTTTTGCGATAGAGATTGTGTTTGGATGGCCAGGTATAGGATGGTATGCTGTAGAAGTAGGGTTGGCCAAGGACTTTAACGCAATAGTAGCTGTGGTTATGCTCATAGGCCTAATATATACGTTAACGAACTTCGTTGTCGACATTATCTACGCATATCTTGATCCAAGAATTAGGATTAGAATGGGGATGAAGTAACTATGGCTGGAAGCACTATTAAACACTATAGGCTCAAACTAGCCCTATACAAGATAAGACATAACCCAACGACAATGGCTGGAATAGCTATAGTTGCAATATTCGTGGTTTTAGCTTTATTCGGAGAATACATAGCTCCCTATCCTGAAGACGCATATTCAATACATATTGAAAGAAAATTCCTACCACCATCCTTCGACCACTTATTTGGAACAGATGCTGTAGGTAGAGATATTTTTAGCAGAGTTATTTTAGCTACAAGAGTCTCCTTAGGTATAGGTGTAGGGGTAGTTATTTTATCTGTTCTCATAGGTTTCCCCTTAGGACTACTTGTAGGGTACGTTGGCGGAATATGGGAAGCAATAGTTATGAGGCTTACCGATATTTTCCTCTCAATACCCTCAGTAGTTTTAGCAATGGCAATCGCAGCAATGGTTCAGCCTACACTGGAAAACGCAATGTTCGCCCTAGTTATAGGGTGGTGGCCATGGTATGCTAGGTTGGGTTTCGGATTAGCTTCTACACTTAAAAACGAAGACTATGTTTTAGCAGCTAAAAGCTTTGGTGCAGGATGGGGGCACATAGTGTTTAGGGAGATGCTTCCAAACGCAATTCCGATACTCGCCGTTAAAGCATCTCTAGACGTAGGCTATGCTATACTTGCAGAAGCACTACTCGGTTTCATAG
Source organism: uncultured Desulfurococcales archaeon (assembly GCA_964496035.1). GTDB lineage: Archaea > Thermoproteota > Thermoprotei_A > EX4484-217-1 > EX4484-217-1 > EX4484-217-1. Next base: position 9,894 of record CAZBXI010000030.1, on the reverse strand, counting down.
GTTTCGGAGTAAGACCACCAACACCTGAATGGGGTACAATGCTTAGCGAAGCAAGAATATACCTCCCAGACATATGGTGGTATGCTACATTCCCCGGTTTAGCAATATTCTTAGCAGTAATGGGATTCAACTTGTTAGGAGATGGGCTGAGGGATATTCTCGATGTACGTGAAATATCGTGAAAAAAGGGAAAATCATGAGAATCCTTGAAGTAAAAGACCTTACAGTGTATTTTAGAACTTTCGCCGGTCTTTCAAAAGTAGTTGAAAACATATCTTTCACTTTAGAGAAAGGTGAAAGCTTAGCCTTAGTAGGTGAAAGCGGTAGCGGAAAAACAACGGTTCTTAAAACAATATTAGGAGTTCTACCTCCAAACGCTGTGGTTAAAGGGAAACTATTGTTTAGGGGAATAAACCTTCTAGAAACATGTAATGAAGAACTTTCTAAAATTAGAGGAACAGAAATAACGTATATTCCTCAAGAACCACTAGCCGCACTTAACCCTCTCTACACTATTGAAGACCACTTCCTAGATAGGCTTATTCTAAGCGGTAAATCGAAAACAGGAATACTTAGCTATATTAGACTTAGACGTAAAATTTCTCTGAAACTGAAAAACATAATGCTTGAATATTTAGAGAAAGTCAAAATACCTGACCCAGAAAGAGTTCTTAAAAGCTACCCTATGCAGCTTAGCGGAGGAATGCTTCAAAGAATATTAATAGCTTTAGCTATAGTTTCTAATCCAAGCATTCTCTTAGCCGATGAACCGACAACAGCACTTGACGTTGTAACTCAGAAGGAAATATTAGAACTTCTTAAAGAACTGCAAAGGGATTTAGGTTTAAGCATATTATACGTTACACATGATCTTGGAGTAGCTAGAACAATAGCTAACAAAGTAATAGTTATGTATGCTGGCCACATGGTTGAAGAAGGAAAAACAAGTGAAGTACTAGCAAATCCACTACACCCTTACACTAAAGGCCTAGTTGACTCCATACCTAAACTTGTTGGAGGAACACTACATGGAATAGAAGGAGGCCTCATAGACTACATAAACCCACCTAAGGGCTGCAGATTTCATCCAAGATGCCCTAAAGCAAGAGATATTTGTAGAAGAGAAAGACCTAAACCCGTTGAAATAAATGGTAGAAAAGTTTACTGCTGGCTCTACGGTGAAGAGTAAATGCACGACTACATTCTTGAAGTAAAAAACCTTAAAAAGTACTTCCCAATTACCGCAGGAATATTTAACAGAATCATTGGATGGGTTAAAGCAGTAGATGGTGTAAGCTTTTCGGTAGAAAGAAATACAACCTACGCTATAGTTGGGGAAAGCGGTTGCGGAAAATCAACACTCGCCAGAACAATTATAGGAATATATGAACCAACATCTGGAAGCATATTCTTCAACGGCATAGACATAACTAAGCTTAAGAGAAGAGAAAGAATACGTATTCTAAGGAGAATGTCAATAGTTTTCCAAGACCCAACATCTTCACTAAACCCAAGACATAAAGTTGTAGACATAGTAACAGCTCCTTTAAAAGTCCACAAAATAGGATCCGCTTCAGAAAGAATAGAGAAAGCTAAGGAGCTTGTAAAACTTGTTGAACTTGACGAATCTTTCCTCAACAAGTATCCTCACGAACTAAGTGGAGGGCAAAGACAAAGAGTAGCAATAGCTAGAGCATTAGCTTTAGAACCTGAGCTAATACTACTTGACGAGCCAACATCAGCTCTAGATGTTTCAGTACAAGCTAAAATTCTGAACCTACTTAAACAGCTTCAAAGAAAACTAAAGCTAACATATATTCTCATAACACATAACCTAGGCGTTGTAAGAAACTTCGCAGACCACGTTTCAGTTATGTATGCTGGGAAAATAGTTGAAACAACAACAGTGAACAAAATATTTTCTGAGCCAAAACACCCATATACTAGGGCATTAATCGACGCAATACCCCTAGTTACACCAGAAGAGGAAGAACTTGTTAAAAAACTAGGGTTGAAAATTAAACCAGGTGATCCTCCATCACTCTCTAATCCTCCACCTGGCTGTAGGTTCCATCCAAGATGTCCTTTTGCTACGGAGAAGTGTAAAAAAGAAGAACCTAAACCAGTACTTATTAGCAGTGATCATGTAGTGTTTTGCCACTTATTCTCCTAAAGTGATGCTCCCTTCCTCATAATTTCCCTAATACTCCCATGAACCTTCAATATTGTCTCCCAGTCTTTTTCATCGTAGAAGCTTATTCTCCCAGCAGTATAGTCTTTAGCAACTTCCAGAACAAACCTTGCTGCCTGGTCTAAAGCATAAACATTAGTTGCACCCGTAGCTGAACCTGGAACAGGCATTCGTGTTGTAGTAGCTATACCTATTACAGGGGCTGTAGTGTAGATCCATGGCTGAACCATACTGTTTATATGGTATATCTTAGTGGAAAACGGTAGAATATCCTGCATTGTCAACGGAACTATGACCGGAGGTTCCCCTGTAACTCTAGTGTAGATGTCGAGTATTTCATCTGACACTTTAAGAATCCATCCTTCCTTAACAACATGGGTTATTGCAAACCCTGTGTAGTTTATTACTCTATTTGCTTTCGTAGAATCGATGGAGAGTATTGCTTGCATTCTATTGTCAACTTCCTCCCTAAGTAGTGTAAATATGTCAACAGGAGAATCCATCATGGGAACAGGTTTGTAAGGCTTAGTTGGAGCATGAGTAGTTACATGTGTCGTTACTATAACGTCCCCTTTCAGAACATCACCGTACTCGGCCATTTCAGCTAACTTGTACAGCACCGATAAAGCAACAATTGCCCCGTCAGCGTCCGAAACTAACCCTAAAAGCTCAGGTCTAGCACCAACACCTCCCAACCTGCCTATAACCCCTAATGTTGGTCCTTTGCCCTCGCCTTTCACAATTCCTTTAACGAATAATGTTGAGCCTTTCTTTCCCTTAATTTCCTTGAAAGCTAAAGTTACTCTTCCGCTTCTTTGAAGAAGCTCTCTAAGCTCCTTCTCCTCAACACGAGGTTTATCGAGAACCTTTATTACGTCGAGAATATATCTTAGCATGCTCAAAACTTTCACCTCACAAGTATAGTTGATATGTAGGTTGTAATAGGTTTGCCTAAAGCCGATTCTAAAATACTATAAGCTTCTCTGTATTTTAACCCTGAACCAAGCGGTATCTGTATCTTATCAATAACCACCATATGGACTTCCATGTTTCTTCTCAGTTCAGCGCTCAGAATAGGCTTAGCTTCCCCAACACCAATTAACGTTATTAGGTCAGGAAATGTTGCTACTCTTTCTCCTTTAGAATTTTCAAGAGTCATAAACTCGTTCATATATGTTAATTCGTAGCTTTCGCTCCTACATTTAAGAATAGCTTTCCCTACGTCAAATCCGCCTTTCGTTTCTAATTCTAGCGACTCAATAGTGCATTTTTCGAAAACTCTTCCGCTAAATCTGCTAGCTAATTTATGGAGAGCTTCTAAAGGTTCGCTAAAGTGTTTAAGTAAAACTTCGCCTATTTCAATAGCTAGCGAAACCGCTCCAACAGCGGCATTTCTCAGCAAATAATCTACGGTAACAGGGTTTCTTGTAACAGCGACTGCGCCGTAAATACTAGCGATACTCCTAATTACCTTTGAACATTCAAGTAAAGGGCCTTTAATAACACCTGAAACATGGTTTACCGCCGGAGAACCTACGCTAAACGATTGAACAGTAACGTAGTTTTTTAGCCTATGTAGACCCATAGACCCCATAAGTATTGTAGGATGAGCTCTACCATCACATGGAGCATCAACTACAGGTAACCCTAAAGCAGCAGCTTGAATCCAAGCTGCAACAGTATTCAACCCTCCATTCTCAGAGCTAATTAACCCCACAAGCTTCCCTACTTCTTTCTCAACTATTCTCGCAGCTTCTATGTAGTTAAACGGTTTAAGAACACCTTTACCCTTAATCTGCGAACCTACAGTTGAAGCTGTAACTACAATTCCCTTCCTTTCTAGTTCACTCGGTAAAGTAAGAACAATATTTCCTATTTCTAAAGCAACTTCTCCTAGCCTCATACCCTCTTCTATGGATCCTCCACCACCTCCTCCTAGAAAAGCACCACCATAAACAGCTACTTCCAATACTTTCCTACTATTTATGATTTTCATGCTTTCCAAACACCGTCCTCTATAATTGTTTTCCGCGAACAACAGCTTCAATATCTTTCTTTAAAATATCAATTTCTACATTAGCATTTAAAACCTTTTTAGCTACACTTTTCACCGAGACCACCGCTTAAGAATCTTAAATAAGCATAAACAAAACCCCTATAAAATCTTAAATGCGAATGAAAACATCCGTAAGCTAATAAAATGAGGGCGAAAAATAATTTGCAAAGAAATTAAGTTTTCCATTAACTAATTTCTAATATTATTGTACATGAATGGGTTTGTTTAATGGTACTCGGTTTTACTTTCAAACTTCCTAACGATTTTCCACCATAAGGTCCTGGCTAGAGCTTAGGGGATATGTAACTCAGGTTCGTCAGCCTCGTAACCGCTGTTAACTAGTGCAGCACTACTTACAACTTTGTTATCACGTTTGATCTTAACGAGAACCCTCACACCCATTTAAACACCTCATAATTCTCTATGAACTTTATGAAACTTACCAAACCTTTTAGAAATAAACCTAGATCTCCAAGTCTTCAAAGAAATAAACCTACCAAACTTGCTCAACTACACCACCTACCCAAGCGAATTTTTAGCATAAACTTGTATAAAACATTACATATAAGCTTAAAGCAATGTAGCAATTAAATACAAGGCCGATAACTTCACTAGACTAATGTGTTTACATACCTTGGTGCAATCAAACTAACGTTTAAATTCAACCTAAACATAACATTCCAAAGGTGCTTAAGCTCTTGAACACTTTAGCTGCTTTATTACTGTCCATAGTAGCCGTTTTCATAACGCTAAAACTTAAACTACACGTTAGCGTAGCTATATTCGTTGGAGCTATTGTACTTGCCGTTTTAAGCTCAATTAATTTAAGTGAGCTACTTCTTTTACTCCTAAAAACCTCTCTAAGCATCGAAACTTGGAGACTTGTAATAATAATTTCTTCAGCTATAGGGCTTGGTGTTGCTATGGATTTAAAAGGATTACTAGGTAAACTCGCAGAAACCTTAGAAAACATAGGTACTAAAACAGCTTTATACATTGCACCAGCACTAATAGGTCTCGTACCCATGCCTGCAGGTGCAGTAGTCTCAGCTTCCATGGTTAAAGACATTGCCAGGAAAACTAACTTAACACCTGAAGAAGCAGCTTTCCTAAATTACTGGTTCAGACATATCATAGAGTATTCTTGGCCCATATATCAAGGGATAATTCTTACAGGAATAGTTTTCTCCATAAGCATAGTAGACACTATAAAAACATTATGCCCCATGACCGCTATTAACGCGTTAATAGGGTTAGCTATAGGCTATTACATTTTCAAGAAAAAACCGCTTAAGAAAAAGTTCATTGTAAAAAAGAATTCCTCTTTAAAACAAATTTTAGAGAAATTTACATACTCAACATGGCCTATTTTCTTAATAATAGCATTAATTTTAGTTTTAAAGATAGATGCGTCAATAGCGTTTCCTACATCACTTATAATGCTCATAATCACTGGCGATTTTAAAGCAAGCGATGTAACCAAAATACTGAGGAAAGCATTGGACCCCAAAATAGTATTTCTACCAATAGCAACAATGTTCTATAAAGCAATAGTCGAGCATACTAATTTAGCTTATCAAATATTTAATCTACTACTTGAAAGCAGAATTCCAGAATACTTCATTTTATCTATCCTACCATTCATCGTAGGTTTTACTACAGGTATTTCATTTGCTTTCGTAGGCATAACATTCCCCCTACTTGTCCCAATAATAGGGCAGAGAAGCATAGATCCTGGAGCCCTAATTCTATCTTATGTAAGCGGAATGGCAGGTGTATTACTTTCACCAATGCACCTATGTTTAGTACTTTCAATAGACTACTTTAGAGCGAAATTCCCTGAAACATATAACCTTGTATTATTTGCTGTTTTAGCTTCAATGGTTTCAGCTTTTACAATATATTTAAGCTTATGACTATACCTAACTAGGTTATTAAACATTAAATTTTATAGTGTAATAGTAAATGATATATTTTAAATCCAACGTGAACCCTCGGTAAAGCAAATTCCATTAGGGCAAAAGCTGATGAGCGATAGAAGCTTAGTTAGAGAAGTTATAAGGATTTCATGGCCTATGATTATTAGCGAGCTTAGTGATAGCTTATACTCTATAGTAGACACATACTTTGTTTCAAAACTAGGCACAGCTTCTTTAGCAGGTGTTGCCGTAGGCTCTTACCTATCATGGCTTTTCTTCGTAACCATAATTCCCTTTACAATGGGTTTACTAGTCTATGTTGCTCAAAGTCATGGTGCAAAAGAAATTCTTAAAGCAAGGAAAGCTATAGGTGAAACAATAGTTTACAGCTTACTCGTAGCTCTCGCAGTTTCCCAAATAGTTCACCATAACTCCGCCTTCTTCATAAGCTTAATAGCTGGACAAAACCCTGGTGTTGTTGAGAAAGGTGTTGCATATTTTTCTATAAGAATCCTTGGATTACCCCTATCAGCAACAGCTTTCCTCATGGACTCATCTCTTAGAGCTATTGGTGCAACAAAATACTCAATGATAGCGATAATGTCAAGTACAGGGTTAAACGTAATTCTAGACCCAATACTCATTTTCGGCTTATTCGGAGCACCAGCTTTAGGTGTTAAAGGTGCTGCACTGGCTACAGTGCTGTCAATAGGCTACATTATACCTTTAGAGTTTTTCTTCCTAAAAATTACAGGTATTTCTCCAAAAATTAGTTTCAAAGAAAAATACATTACAAAAATAGTTAGGCTTGGAACACCAATAGCAGTTGAAAGAGCAATACACTCTATAGGAGGTAACGCCTACATAGCATTTATTGCACGATGCGGCGAAATAGCGTTAGCCGCTCACCAAATAGGTATTAGAATCGAAAGCTTTATCTACATGCCTGGATTTGCATTCATGGTTGCATCATCATCTCTAGTAGGTCAAAGAATAGGTGCAGGAAACATAGGTGAAGCGAAGAAAATATGTTGGGAAACTGCAAAAGTAGCTACAGCAGTAATGACTCTCCTAGGCTTAATAGCTGCAATCACATCATACTACATAGTCAACCCCTTCTCACCATCAGAAGAAGTTGCCGAACTAGCCGCTATATACTTAATACTAGCTGGGCTAAGTGAACCAGGCTTAGCCCTAGCCATGACGTTAAGCGGAGGAATAAGAGGAGGAGGAAACACCATAGTCCCCATGGCAATCAACGCCCTAGGCCTCTACTTGTTCCGGGTAATACCAGCAGCAATACTAACAACAATCCTAGGAGTTATAGGAGCATGGACAGCAATGTTCATAGACGTATATTTAAGAGGAATAATCTTCGCAATAGTCTTCAAGAAGTTCTTCACTAAACTAGCCAGAAAAATAGTTTAACACGACTCCCCCATGGTCAAATATGGTAAAGGTAAAAAATAAATTAAGCTTAGACAATGGTAGTTTATGATGGAAATGTCAATATTCGCTAAGTTTGCTAAGAAGTATTTTGAGGAAAGCGAAAAAGATTTAGAAAGAGCTATAAGAGCATTTAGTGTAAACGATTATTCTCAAGCAGTTTTCTACGCTCAACAATCAGTAGAAAAAGGAGTTAAAGCAATGCTTGAATTTAAGAAGAAAGTAGTTTATAATCACGGACCAGAACTAATATCCATATTTAGCGACACATTCTCATCTGAGTGGAGAGAAGAATACAACACCATAGTTGAAGCTCTAGAATACCTAACCGAATACTATACCCGCGCAAGATACCCATTCCTTTTCAGAGGAGAAGTTTATGGACCAAGCGACATCATAACAAAAGACATAGCAGAGAAAGGAATAGAGTTAGCAAAGAAAACAGTTAAGGTGGTTAAAGATTTCCTTAGAAGAAACAATATCATCTAAAATAGTTGAAACAATTGAAAACCTGGGAAGAAAAGTTTTAGCAATAATAGTTTTCGGAAGCTACATCTACAACCCACGTAAAGCCAAAGACATAGACATAATAGTAGTTATAGACCATCTCAAAAACATAAACGATAAAATCGAACTAGAAGTAGAAACAGCAATCAAGCTCAGAAAAACGTTGAGGAGAAACGTAGATCTCCATATATTTGACACTACAAGCTTTAATGAAAACCTAACGGTAGGAACATTTCTGACAGGACTAGTATTAGGGTATAAAATACTAAAAGACAATATAGGTGTAAAAGAGAAAATTCAAAAGTTCATAAGAGAACTAAGTAGGGAGGAAAAATGTTTTTACATAAAGAAAAGAAAATGGAATCTAGCAGCAATAGCTAAAACGAAAAGTAAATAGCTAATTTATGTCTGAAATCGTGACTTTAGATACAACGTTTATGATGTCTTTATCTGTTGTTAGCGGCTTAGCATTCCTTACCATACATTGCGCAGCCACTAGTCCGTCAAAACAGTTTAAACCGTACTTTTCAGTAAGTACAGCTGCTATAGTGAAACCCTGGGGAATTATTGGTTCAATGGTTTCGGCGGGAATTAGTTTCTCTAAGAACTTCTAAGTTTTAACCTTTCATCTAATGTAAACCCCCTTGACTTCATAAGCAAGTTAAGCTCAATTAATGCTGCTTGAGATATTTTCCTATTCGGCCCTAAAGACTCTAAAACTCCTACTGCCTCATCATGTAATGGTCTGCTAGGGGAGAAACGCTCAACTCTTCACCAACTCTTTAAGAATTTTAGAAGCTTCATGGCTCTCTTCACGCCAACCTTTGAACTTATTTTCGAAAATCTTTGAACCTACACTATACATTTTACCTAAAGGAATAAGTTCTATAACACCATCGTCTCTAACTCTAAGCAAAAATCTATCTTTACCCTTAACTCCAAGGATCTTCCTAATTTTCCCAGGAATAAGAATCCTACCACGTTCATCGATAGCAACCACAAACTCCATAAGTAACCTATATAAAGATGTTCTACCACGAGCTAATAAACCTATCTTAAAACATTAAACACTTTAAATAGTTAAAACTACATGGTTTAAGAAGAGGGTTTGATAAAAACATGTGGTAGTTAAATACTTATTGCATGTTAGGTTTAAAGACTATTCCTTAACATATTCTTCAAGTATATGCGTGAATTCTCATCCACACTGGTAGATATGATGGAACCTTAGCAGTAACTAGATTATGGCCGACAACTGCTAGTTCATTAAACCATTTAGCGCATTAAAGAACCAAATAAAATTCTGAAATAATTAAATACTTCACCTACCAAACAATATAGTGTTGAAAAAGGGGCTGAGTTATGGAGGAAAAGAGACTACTAAGCTTCCTAAAAAACCTTGAAAAAGTCGAGAAAGAAGCTAGGAAAAAACGCAACATAGTTATCCGTTGGAAAAGAATGAAAATTAAGGCGTAAACCAATGGCTTTAAGAATAAAAGTCAAAATATGCTATAGAAGTAAATGCGTTGAAACCCTAGCCCTACTAAACACAGGTTTCGAAACCCCGGTACCCATGATATCTTTACCCATAGAACTAGCTGAAAAACTAGGCTTACAAGTAGGAACACCAATAGAATTCGAAGGGCCAGGCCTCACAAGAGGCTCATCATACCATGGAGGAGAAGTAACCATAACAGTAAGCTCCGAGAAAGAAACAAGAGAAATTAAAGCACAAGCCCTAATAACCCCAGGAGAAGAAGAAGCAATAATGTCAG
>CAZBXI010000029.1:0-18893 GCA_964496035.1 uncultured Desulfurococcales archaeon | reverse complement strand
AGTAGGGGGAATGAAGGACAACAAATGTTATAAACTGTTATAGATGACTGACCCCTTATGCTTTTCTAAAATTATGAATTCGCAGTAATCGTCTCCCTTAGCTATACATTTAATTTCCTTAGCAACCATAATTCTTCCAAGTACGTAACTTGCGAACCCGCTAATGACTCCTCTTATAAAATGGCTTTGTGGTTTCTTATGTTTTCCCTTTAACATGTCACACTCCCAGTTATCAAGCATTCTTAAAATAATAATGTTACTTTTTGGGTAAATATCAATACGGTTTATCGTAAACCACCCTAAAATTATACCTCTAAGCTTGAGCATTGCAAAGTAATCCTCAACGTTCTTAAATGCGTATTTCTCTTTAAACTCCCTTGCTACACCCAACCCTCCCTGATATCCTATACTCCATAGAAGTATAGAACCTGCTTCTTCACCATACTCCTTTCTTATACCTTCCACTATACTTTTAAGTATGGGTTCGCCAAACATAACAACTCTCATTCCATGGAATTTTATAGGGTAATATTTAGTAGAAATCGCTTTGTAAGAGAGAGCATTATGTGAAACACTATTTACGTCTTCAATCCTTAAGAGATCTCTTTCGATATCAGCTAATTCATTTGCATTGTCTAAACCGAGAATTAATGTCATGTTGACCTCTTTATCTGATTTTGAAACAGCATAACCTAAAATGTTTTCACTATTATAAGATAGTACGTCTAGAATAGTACTAAGAATTGATGAATTTGAGGCTTTTACCCTTACTACATAAAGCTTTCCTTTACACTCTACACAGGAACTAAGATCTAAGCTACTAAACATTATAGTCAACCTGTTTAAGGAATAGTAAAATTATGTTGCAAATATGTAGATATTGGTATGCTTTAATGCTTATTCTTAATCCTCCATTTCACCTATTACTTCTTCTAAATTGCTAACTATTTCTTTAAGTTTATTCAATAGTGCTATAGCTTTTTCAAGAAGCTCCTCCGCCTTACCTGCTAGTCCTTCCTCTATGAATGCCTTTATTTCTGAAATTACTGATTGCAGTTCCTCATATGTTTCTTTAAATTGCTGTGTTAGTGAAGAAACTTCTGTTGAGTTTTCAGCATAAGCTTCCGCATTAAGTTCAAGATATTCATTGTATACTTCGTTGATTTCCGATTCTAGCTCGTTTACTTTATCCTTAAGTTCTTCTAATTCTTCTTTCGCTTCTTCTAAAGCATCCTCCGCCTTTTCAACGTATTCTTCAGCTTCTTTAATTAATTCTTTGGCTTTATCTAATGCTTCCTCAGCCTCTGTAAAGTTTCCATGCTTAATAGCTTCCTTAGCCTCTTCTAAGACCGTGGAAGCATTTGCTATTAGTTCTTTAGCTTTCCTTAAGTGTTCTAATGCTTCTGTAGCATTAGCCTCCTCTGCTTTCTCTTCGAGTTCGCTTATCTTGCTTAGTAGCTTATCTATTTCGTTTTGTATTTCCTCTATTTCCTCTTCTAACTCTTCCGCACTTTCTATTATTTCTTCTAGAATATCCTTTACTTCGTCTACTAATTCTTCAACGTTTTCAACAATCAATTCTACTTCAGAAATAAGCTTTAATGCTTCAGTATAATTGCCATTCTCAACGAGTGTTTGTGCCTCCAGAAGAATTTCTTGAGCTTCAGTAATAAGTTCTTTCGATTTATTGAGCAGTTCCAATGCTTCAGTTACATTATACTCTAATGACTTACTTTCTAATTCTGCAATCTCAGCTGATAATTCTTCGATTTTCTCTTGTAGCTCTTCAACTTTCTCATTTAATTCTTCTTCGAACTCCTCTTCTACGATTTTCCCAACTTTCTTTTCATGAAGCTCTTGGATTCTTGCTAAAACATCTGCTAAGACGCTTATAGTGTGGTTAAGGTTTATTATGGCTCTATCAATCGCCTCTATAGCTGCTTCAGAAGCATTAACTGTTTGTAGGAGTTCTTTTACCCTTAGCAATAATGATATTGTCCTGTTAATGTTCATAATACCTAGTTCAACACCTCTAGTTATGTTAGCATGTACCTTTCTCTCACATAGTTCTTCAACCATGTTAAAGACGGCCTTTATTGTTTCATTAGAAGCTCTTTCAGCTTCATTTTCTCTCAGTTTCCTGCTAGTCTCTTTGAGTATTTTAATCGCTTTTTTAAGTTCGCCTTTTTCAATAGCTGCTGATGCATTTTTGAGTTCAGGAAGTATTTTGGTTATATTTAACTTTGTAACCTTTCTATAGGCTATATTAATTACTTCCTTTACTTTTGAAACTTCTATGGATATTGAAATATCCACTGTGATGTTAATGTTGTCTTTCAATAGTTCGAAGTATTCCTTAAAAGTCTTTCTTAAGTTTAAAAGTTGACTTTCAGACATACTGGATAATTCATTATCACTAATGTTTACTGCTCTTTCTATTTCATTTAGCGATTGCTTATTAATGTTTACAGGAGCTTGGAGGATTCTCTTGATTAGTTCTCTATACGCCTTTACAGTTTCTATCAACGTAGCTTTATCTACATTATTAGACGAATTCTGCGCGTTTAGTACGGGTAAGCTAATTATTAAGCTCATTAGCATAGTCAATACTAACGCTATAGCCTTTAACTTTCTTCCTGCATACATTCTTTCTAACACTTTCCCCACCTTACTCTTTATCCATTTTACAACTAAGATGTTTCATAGTTTTAAGAAATCCTATGAAACACCAATGATACATTCAATGAAACTGTTTCACCACTTCTTCCTCTTCAAAATGAGCTTGCTTACACGGCCTTCCTTTCTTATTTCAATATACCCTAGCCTCTCCAATCTCTTAACGTGACGCCAAAGTGTAGCTTTAGGTATGTTAAGTTTTTTCTGAAGTTCACGTTGAAAAGCTATTCCACCAGTAGCTCTTAACTCCTCTAAAATTCTTTTATCTGTTTCGTCAAGTTCAATTATTGTTATCTCTTCTTCGGAAATTCTGTGTTTTCTACCTTTCTTGACCTTAGCAATAATAGTTAAAACAATTACTAAGAGTACAATGCTTACGACAGCAATGTATTCCAGAGGAAATTGAGGGGCAAGTTTATGAACCGTTTCTTTAGAGGGCGGGGATGTTAACGCCGGAGTAGTAGTTAAAGTAGTGATAGTGTACTCTATCATTGTAGGTCCATGGAATACTATGACTAGGTTTCCGTTTTCATAGTATGTTTTTACTATGTTGTCCGGTATTGTGAGTAACACTACGCCGGGCTCTATGGTTAAAGCTAATTCCTGAGACCCAATTATTGTGAGTATAGATTTACCATTAACTGTGGTAGTGTTTGCAACATACTTTATTGTAAGCAAACCTTTGCCCGGCGACGGTACGTAGATAGAATTATTAACTAAAATTGAAGGTATTAGAGTGCCATTTACATATACTTCTAAACTTATAGGTATAGGTTGAATAGGTAGGAGGACTTCATTAAGACCCTCCTCTACTTCGCCTACTATCTCAACATGAACTACACCAGTGTTTTTTATTGAGACTTTAATAGAGGATACTAAGGCAAGAACTGGAGAAACAGCTACTGTAAACGCTAAAGGGAGAAAGAACAGTAAACTAAACCATAATAGTTTTCTACGTATGTCACGGAGCAAAGCCATGACAATTACCTTACCTATATCTAATAAAATATGCTTAATATAAAAGTACTAATCCTTAAGATTTGCAGGTGAGGAACAAAAATTATCTTTCTTTCACCTTAGCGGGCCACCATGCCTTCTTACCAAGAACCGATAATATGGCCGGACCTGTTACGTAGGGTATGGTGAGCCCAGTAAATAGTACTCCGGTCGCAAGTACGAACCCGAACTCCTTCATAGCCCATGACGACCCAAGCATTAGCGAACCATAAGCTACTACAACTATTAACGCTAATCCTACAATAGACTTCCCTACATCGCTTGAAGCAGTTATTATTGCTTCACGTAAACTGATCCTTCCTAGGTCCTCTTTTACCCTATTTATGAAGTATGATATGTAATCTATGTTTATTCCTAACATCGCTGAAAACACTACTATATGTGTAAACCATATCAATGGTTTCTTAAGGATATAGGAAAACAGTATTATCGTTACCGACATAGCTACGCCTATGTTGAAAACTGTTATCGCTATTGAAGTTAAAGCTAACGGAATACTTCTTAAAAGTATTGCTAATATTATGAACATCGATATTATAGCAGCAATAAGTATTTTCTCTTTAAATGCATTTGTGAGCACGTGGTCTAAATCTATTATCCTAGCTGTAATACCTCCTACGAGTATTCTAGAAATTAATGGGTTTCCATATGATTTAACAACTCTCTTAATGTTTTCAACAACACGAGATGCTTCATCACTTGTCGGGAAGTATTCTAAAATAACCTTAATAATGACTGTCCTATTGTCCTCGGCTACAAAGTCTAATGCTCCCTTCTCCTCTAGCTCACTCATATTGTAAGGTTTACTTAAAGGTACACCTCTAGGTCTCGTAGGCGAATATACTTTAGAAACACCGTTAATAGCTTCTATTTTCCAGCAAATATCTTCTATAATGCTTAGCGATTTATTACTCCACACATTCTCCTTAAATTCTAAAACTATTGTTGTTGGAGCAAAAATTCCCTGGTCAATAACTCCTTTTAGAAGTCTGATATTTTGCACTGTTATTGAATATTCTGGAAGCAGTATGCTGTAATCATGACTTCCCTTAAATGATAAAGCTATCATACCTATGGGTAAGGCTAATGCGAGTGCGACAATCAGTACTACAGGGCCATGTTTTACTACTTTAGCTGCTATTTTCGACTGCTTTATTTCCTTTGAGAACCTAATTCGAGGGAACCATACCTTACCCCTAGTTATTTTCAATAAAGCTGGTGTTAAAGTTAATGAAACAACCAATGCAGCTAAAACTCCAATAGGTATTGTTATTCCTAACACTCTCACGAATGGGAAGTTCCATGCAAAAGATAAGCAGGCAAAACCAGCTGCTGTCGTTAATCCACTTATGAGTATTGGTACAGTAACCTTCTTCATAGTGTTTTCTAAAGCTAAATCTAAATCTACTTCACCACATGTTCTAAGCTCGTTCTTGAACCTAAGCAGGTAATATGTTGTATAATCTACCGTAGCCCCTAAAGTAGTTACTACAGTAAATATCCTAGCCCAATGAATAACGTCCATTACCCTAGTAGCTATGAAGTACATTGCAGCAAATGCTACAATTAAGGCTATTCCAACATTTATTAACGGTATGAAAAAGGCTATAATACTGCTTAAAACAACAACCATGACAATAAGGGTAAATATAGATGATACCTTATCTATAATCTCTATATCTCTGCCGCCATAAATTTTCAGCTCCCCTGAGCTAAGAGCAGGTCCTAGAATGAAGACTTTAACCCTATTCTCGTAAGGAATAAGTCCTAAGATACCTTTTGAAGCTCCGAATACTTCTTTTGCTCTTTCATAAATGTTAAGTGAGTTATGATATTTTTCTACGCTATTTTCTCCTATAGGTGAAGCAAGTATCAGCAAAACATCGTCTTTAGGCACGTAGATTTCAACTACTTCTTCAGGAAGATCGTCTATGGTTTCAGGTCTAGGATGTTTTTCCATAATTTCTTGCATTAAGCTGTCAGTAATAATGTCAGCATATTTGTTAGCTAGATTTTCAATTTTTCTAGCAGATGGGTGAACACCTAGGTCGTAAATGTCTTCAATAAACTCTCTAACGTCTATTTTAGAGAAGGTTTTATTGAGCTTCTCATTTTCCCTTATAGTTTCAACGAATCCGTCATAACTTATATCAACCACTATTTGCTTGTACTCTTCTTCGCTTAAAGGTGGACCATAGTAAAATACCTTATCGGCAATTTTTCTTACATCTTCAACATCTACATCGTACTCGTCAGCTACTTCCTCCAGTTTATCATAAATTATGTCCTTAGCAATATTCTCTAGAGACCCATTCTTAGGCGAAGGCCCTAAATTGTAAAGTTTTAAAACTAAATCCCTCATTTCATTCCAGCTAAAATCTTCAATAGTGATATTTTCAATACTCAAGATCCTCATAATACATGAGATTACAGTGTCCCTAAAAACATCAGCATGTTTAACTAAGTGTGGACCACGCAGTACCACCGTAGTTATAATAACATTAACCGTTTCGTTACCTGAAATCCTAAGCATTTCCAAAAATAGTCTCTTAAAATCTGAAGTTGTTGGTTCAGCTCCAAGATTATATATTTTCTCAAGCATACTTCGTGAAAGTCCTAGGTCTCTAAGCATCATAGCAGTTATATCTACCACTAATTCCTTTACTTCTTCCATGCTCAACGGATATTCTAAGGAAATTGTCAGTATTGTACTATTTAGTAGTGTCTCGGAGAATCCATATTGTGACGCATATGGCTTAAAAAGCTCAAACGTTATTTCTCTTGAAATACTACTTAGAGCTTCATGGGAAGGTGTAGGACCTATTTCATATAGGTAAGATACTACTTGAGATACATTAAATGGCGCATCAGCAACTAGTTTGTTAAAAATTTGAACTAAAGCATCCTCTATTTCATTACTTGTTGGTTTCTCTCCTATCTCGTACGCTTTGTACAGTATTTCTTCAACAACATCCTGAGGCATTCCTGTCTCATTAGATAGTGTTGGAGCTACTACTTGGACATACATGGACACAGCGTTTTCAATACTGCTGTTCCTTAAGGATACTATGGTGTTTAATGTTTGTAGCTGAGAATAATACGCTGTTATGGGTAGATGTTCTGAAGGTATATAAGTGTAGTTCATCCATAACTCGGATACTCCATACTGGCTTTTCCAACTATACAATGTTGTGTTATAGCTTATGGAGAAACAGTCTATCCATAATATGGTTTGATTATAGAACTCTGGAGGCACTTGGTTACTAATAGTATTCCTCACTATTTCAGATGTTAAATCCACAAAATCCCTATCTTTAGCTGACGTAGGTGTGAAGGGGTATCTACTAGAGATAGCGTAATAGGTTGTAGTAGCTAACGTAGTATTTACGGGTTCTAATTCTGGCGTAATTACTGATACATTTGTATAATATGTTAGGGTTTCTAAGTCCGTATGATCTATTGGAGGGTTAGTGTAAGCATCTGTAACGTATGTTAAATAGTAGTGAGCTCTTGTGGTGTCCCAGAAAACGTAAGCATAGAGCATCGATGTATTATAGTAGAGGCTATTGTAAGTCTCCAGCATGTATGCTACTTGATGTACTGAACTGTGTAACTCGGTAATATTCTCGAATATTTGGCCGTAAGTTTCATTAACTAAAATAATGAAGTCCTTCATTTCGTATAGTAATTCATGAAGTTCAAGTGTTCTCTCAAATATTTCAGAATATTCCCTATCGAAACTAATTATTGCTTCTTCTACATCGTATATTCTATCATGTAGTTCCCGAAGCTCATCTGTTAAGTTTAAAAATGCCTCTTCAAAATCTGATGTTACGTTTTTCAAATCATATAGTGCTTCATGTATATCACTGATGTTCTCCCTTAGTCTATCTCTTAGTTCCTCCTTCAGGTCCCCAGTTATATTTTGAATGTATTCATCGTATTCTTTCTGTGCATCCCATAATACATCGTATATGGTGCTAGTTTCTTCAACTATGCTAGATACTTCATCCTTAAATACTCTATATTTTTCTTCTACATCCTCGCTTCTTGGATTAACACCTTTGATTATAATTGCCAGATCTACACCTTTAACCTTCTCTTTGTCCTTAAACTTCTCTTCAATAACGTTTTTAGCTACAATAGATTCGACGTTTTCAGGTAGGAATGCTTCCTCTTTATAGGAGAGAACCTTATCTAAATTCATAGCATAAGGTATGCATAGAGCTACAATTATAATCCAAGCAATAATAGGTATTAATGACTGCCTAATAATTGCCTTGAAGAATACCAAAATAAATCACCCTAATCACTGCATACTTTTCTAGCATGTTCTCCTTCACTATTGGTCATTAACAGTATATCGGAAACCTATATATAAGCTTTTTATATATAGGTTTCCGATATATTTCTATGGTAAAGCCTATGAAGGAATCGCTTAGCGAGATTACCTTACTATGGAGAGAGCAGATGAAGAAAGGATATTTGAAACTAGCAATACTTTTCGCGTTAACTAAAGGACCTATGCATGGATATCAACTGATTAAATATATCACGGACTTAACGTTAGGAATAATCACGCCTAAATCTGGAAGCCTATATCCTGCCTTAAGAGAGTTAGAGGGGCTAAATCTCATTAAGGGTGAATGGGATTCTAGGAGGAGGAGGAAGATTTACCGTATAACGGATAAGGGTAGAGAAGTGCTTAAGGAGGCTATGGAGAAACATTTTGAACTAGTTAAATTCATTAGACACTGGATACTTAAGGAGCTTGCTGCATTGAACATAATTGAAGAAGCAAATATTCCACCTATCGAAGAGTACATAGCCAAACTACTACTATTTAGCCGCGGAATTTCCGTTAAGGAGAAAATAGAGATTATGGAGAAAGCCAGAGAAAGAATTAAGAACGTAATCAACGTTTTGCAGAAGGTAAATGATTATCTTGAGAAACACATAGAAACACTAAAATTAACCCATACCACTAAGCACTTAGTGTAGGAAAACTTACCGGTTTTAATATGGTCAAAGATCTAGCTTACCAGTACTTCGGTGTAGTTTTACAATACCTCAGAATAAATTCCTTAAGCGATTACTATTCTTCAGAAATATTGAATGATATAATACCAGTAAGCTGGAAACCATTGATACTGAAAAAGCTAACTGATCTAATATGCAATAGAGCTGTTTTCATTTTCGGAGCTGGACCTTCTCTTGAAGAAAGTGTTCATAGGGTAAAACGTTTCCACCGCTTGGCTACGTTTATTTCTGCTAATGGAGCTACGAAGCTTCTACTTGAAAACAGTATTGCTCCCCACATTGTTGTTACTGATTTAGATGGAAACATAGAAGCAATCGTGGAGTCTTTAAGGAGAGGTAGCATAGTAGTTGTTCATGGACATGGGGATAACATTCTAAGCATTTTAAAATATGTTCCAAAGTTTAGAGGAAACGTTATCGGTACAACCCAGCTTATTCCATGGGATAATTTAATGAATTTCGGAGGATTCACTGATGGCGATAGAGCACTATATTTAGCGTTATACTTCGGTGCAAGAAAAATAGTGATGTTAGGTATGGATTTCGGAGATGTTGTTGGTAAGTATTCAAAACCTTGGCTTAAAGAGCATGTTAAAATATGGGATGTAAAGAGGAAAAAATTTCTAATAGCCAAGGAACTTATTGAAAAAGCTGCGGAAAAGTTCAAGGATAAAGTAGAAATTTATATTGCACCTCAAAATGTTGAAGATATAAGGTATGTATTGGAGGTTAAATACGATAACCTTGACAGTATCATAGGAAAGAATTAAAAAATGCTGAATTGTGTTAAAATATACTCGATACCTATGGGTGTGTATCTGGTTTGAGAATACTCGTAGTTACAGGTAAGTTAGCTGAACCCGTAATTAAGAGAGTACTGAAAAAACCTTTACCCCATGAAGTAGATGTGGTTGCGCTACCTGTAGCTGTGGCTGCTCTTGCAAATACCGAACTTATAGCTACCTATCTTAAGAAGCTAGGTATAGACTGTAAAAAATACGACTTAATAATGATACCCGGTGCTTCAATGGGTTCTGCCAAAATCATAGAAGAAATGTTAGGTGTAAGAACAGTTAAAGGTCCTTTACAAGCATCGGATTTACCTCTGGTTCTGAGTTTAGAGAAGCTATCTAAGCTTTCTCCAGATACTCCAGCAGATAAAGTCTTGGAGTCGGAGCTTAGAACAGCTTCTAGGGAAATGCTTGAGTCTTTGGAGAAATCTCTTATTGAAAAGGAACACCTAATTGTAGGTAACATTATTGTTCCTATAAGTCCTCCTCCGATACGTGTCATGGCTGAAATAACTGAAGCTCATACTCTCTCTAAGGAAAACTTACTTAAAAGAGCGAATAAGCTCATTAGCGAAGGAGCTGAAATTTTAAGCATAGGTTTTGAAGCAGGTATTTCTAGACCGGAGAAGGTAAGAGAAACAATTAGATTTCTTAAAAAGGAAGTAGAAGTACCTATAGCTGTTGACTCTATTATCCCCAGCGAAATTATTGCAGGTATTGAAGCAGGTGCAGATATGGTTTTAAGCCTGGAAGCAGGAAACATGGAGAAAGTAGCTAAATACGTTGAAGACATTCCTACTGTAGTTATAGCATATGATTCGAGAAGCAGTATTATACCTAAAACAGCTCAAGAGAAACTTAAACTACTAGAAGCTAACATTAGTGAAGCTACAAAGTTAGGTGTTAAAAAGATTATTGCAGATCCAATATTAGATCCAATAAACTCAGCAAGTACTTTCCAATCTTTACTAGCATACTATATGTTTAAGGAAAAACATATTAACATACCTATGCTAATGGGTATAGGTAATGTAGTCGAGTTATTAGACGCCGATACTGTAGGTTCAAACGCATTAATGGTAATGTTGGCTATGGAGCTAGGTGTAAGCATAGTTCTCGTTGTTGAGAAAAGCCCCAAAGCGCAGTACTCAACATTAGAAACATCCATAGCCTCTAAAATGGCAACTTTAGCCTGGCTTAAAAAGTCTCCGCCCAAAGATTTAGGTATAGACTTGCTTATACTTAAAGATAAGAGGAAAGTAGAAACACCATTAGAAACAGAAGGAGCAACCGTTGTTGAAGCTGCCGAAAAAGAAGCTGAATATGAGCTCGACCCGTTAGGTGTTTTCAAAATAAGAGTTAATCACGATGAGGGATGTATTGAAGCACTTTACATAGGTAAGAAAGGCAAAATACTTATCAAAGGTAAGTCTGCAAGAGCTATAAGAGATGAAATCCTACGAAGAGGGCTTGTATCGTCACTATCGCACGCATTTTACCTAGGTATTGAATTAGCTAAAGCAGAGGAAGCTTTAAGCATAGGTAAAAATTATATTCAAGAAAAACCTCTCTTTACCAGAAAAACCATTACAATGTAAGGGAGTACATTGGTAAACAAGGTTACTGTTGAATCTGCTGCAAGACTCCATTTAGGATTTTACAATATTATGACAGAAAATATAGCTTACGGTAGTTTAGGTGTTGCAATAAATTATCCTAAAGTTAAAGTTAATGTTTTGAGGAGTGGGAAAGTATGTGTCGAGAATAAAACAAGCATAAAGTACGTAGAAGAGCAAGCATATAGAGTCATAAACATGCTAGGTTCCTACAATGTTAAAGTTGTTGTAAAAGATGCTGTACCAAGACACGTAGGCCTAGGTTCAACAACTCAATTAATGTTGAGCATAGGGCAAGGTATTAACATAGTACATAACCTGCATTATACCGTTAAAGAATTAGCAGTAAAATTACGTAGAGGAACGGTTTCGGGTATAGGTATTGCAGCTTTTGAGAAGGGAGGTTTCATAGTTGATAGCGGAAGAAGAGTAAAAGGAAAAACCATAGAGCCCCCTAAGACCGTAGAAGAACTACCGCAGATTATCTTTAGGAAAAACATACCTAGGAATTGGTTATTTTTAGTAATTATCCCTAAAGGTATTCGTGGATTAAGCGAAAGAGAGGAAAAAACAATACTAGCTACACCTGAGCCTGCTCAGAAGAGTATACAGATGGAGTTATGGAAGACCATGCTAACCCATCTTTTACCTTCGCTAGCTAGGAATGATATTGTTGAATTTGGGAAAGCAATAACTAAAATACAGATTCTTACTGGTTCGTATTTCGCTAAATACCAAGGAGGAATATTTTGTTGCGAAGAAACAGAGTATGCTATAAACTCTATGCTTAAACATGGAGCTCTAGGTGCAGGACAAAGTAGTTGGGGACCAACAGCATATGGCATAGTTTTAGGTCTAAGGAAAGCAAGAAGGGTTATGGAAAGGACAAGAAAAGACATGGAGAGAAAGGGGTACGAAGCAGAATACTACATTGTGAACGTTAGAAATAGTGGAGCTAAAGTATTTTACGAATAGATCCTCTTGCTAAGAGCTTCCTTAATCTCACTTTCCAATTGTTTAAAGCTCATTTTAGCATGCGCATAGGCATCATGGGGATGAATGCTTTCATAACTAACTACTTCCACCTCAACTATGGAGTCCCCTGGTACCTTGCCTTTCAATACTTCATAGAGGTTTATTAGTGCAGCTCTTGCTACGTCCTCCACAAATTTCGGATGCTGGAAAGCATACTTTACAAGTTTGTACTCATCGTACCTCTTAAGTATACTTACAGTGGGTGATGAAAATGATTTTCTAGCAGCATCTATTAATCTTTCCAGTCTAACAAAGGCTCCTTTCGTAGTAATAGCTATTGATAATTTAGCTCTTTGTGCATGTGAAGGCGGAGGATTAGATGGTGTCTTTTCTATGCTCCTATACGTTTCTTGCGCACATGGGCAAACAGTCATACCAAGTAATGAGACTTTAACTGTATATGTCACTTCTCCTTCGCGAGTTTTGGCAACTTTTATTTCTACATCAGCCGCTTCATTAGATGGATGGCCTAAAAAGTCTTCTTCATAAAAGTATGTTGTTCTAGCTATAACTTCAGCTCTAGAAGCATAATCATGCTTCCTTAGTAGGATGTCACATACGGTATCAAGTATTTTTTCTATCGTAGGCAAGGTCATTAGCCTAGCTGCATCTACAGCTTCAATAAATGCCTCAATATTTCTAGACATGTGAATTCCTCTTCTACTAGCAGGTAAATCAACATAAACGTCAATTATAGCATCATAATGCAATCTTCCTTTAGGCCCCTCAATAATTATTCTTCGCTTAACATTTCTAATACCAACTCTATCTATGTAAAGTGGATAATCAGGTTTCTCGCTCTGAACATCCGGTAAACTTGAGAGGTCCATAAACCTTACCTCCATTCTGCTATGACATAATTTCTTTTGCCTTCGTATACTTTAACTTTAACAGGCATTTTAAGGATCTCGTAGAGTTTTCTAGCTATTTCTAACGCGATGTATTCTGTCGTTGCTTCAGGGTAGTTTATAACTTTTATATCTTTAGCAAAAGGGCCTTCTAAGACTATCTTATTTACATCTTTTACCGGAACTATAAGTTTATGATCAAACTCCTTAATTACATTCTTAACAGTGTTTTTAACTACATCAAAATCTATAACCATTCCTGTTTCAGGTGTTATTTCGCCTTCTACCTCAACATCAACTCTGAATGTGTGACCATGGATGTTAAGGCATTTATCTGAAGCACCTTTAGTATAGTGTGCTGCATCAAAAGTAAAACCTTCAACACCTATGGTTAATTTTGGCAAATTGAAGCACCTTAAATGTTTCTCAAATTAGCTGTGTTTACTAAGACTAAGTGTTAAAAATTAACTTTTCTCTAAGATTCTGACAATGACTATAGGGTAGTGGTTTACTCTGGATAGCATCTCCCACGTAACTCCGTTTAATGTTGTATTGAATCTTCTAGCCATTTCGAAAACTGTTCTTCCAGCGCCAACTCCTCTAACTCTGTCTGCTGTTTCAGCTATCTCTAACATTAACTGTAAGGGTATTGGGGGGCCAGCATAAGATATTGGTGTTGCTTTAGGCTTAAAATACCTTCTAAATGTTCTACCCAAAATATATGAAAGAACACCTAAGTTGATTAAGCCCTTAATACATGTTTTCCTAGATGCTAACGCAATGTTATGTTTTTGATTAAAATATGTTCTATCACTATCAACAATCATTAACCCTACATTAGCTTCTAAGCATTTTAGAAGAGCTTCTCTTAGTTTTTCAGCTATTGAGTAGCTGTTTAGTGGAAGTGAAGCATAGGAGTACGGTAAATTACTTGTATCTATACCTGCTTCAGAAGACGGTTTCAACACTTGGAATATGCCCCCGAGAACTAAAGCCAGCTGCTTATGAGCGGCGCCTTCGGCTATAGGGTATTTTCTTATCCATTCTAAGGTCTCCTTCTTGAGCTTGGTAAGTATACCTAGAATGTATCCCCAAAGAATTCTCATTAGTAGAAATACCGTTATTTTTGAAAATGTAGATGGTTTTATTTTAGACTCGTCAACAATAGCGCCTAAAGCTGTTGCTAAAGCTTTTTCTGATAAAACAATAATGTCGCCGTTCTTAATTTTGCCCTTGAGCTTACTACATAAATACTTAATAATGTCCGTTCCTGGTTTCCAATACTCGCATTTTACAGGTTTAGCAAGTATTGCTCGCTTACCTATTTTCCTAATCATTCCCTGGTACTCCTGATGTTATGTTTCATAGTATTAAAATTGCACTAATACCGTATATAATTTAGAGGAATGCTTATATGTAGCTAATTATTCTGAGAAATCGGTGTAGAAAATGTCTAAAATTAAGCTAGGGCTTCTAATAAATCCCATCGCAGGTATGGGTGGAAGAGTAGGGCTTAAAGGTACTGATGGTGAAGCTTACTACTTAGCCTTAAAGAAGGGAGCTAAACCCGTAACCCCAGGAAGAGCTCTTGAATTCCTTAATGCTTTAGAAGCAAATATAGACCTGTACATTGCTCCAGGACCCATGGGTGAGAGAGTTGCTAAGAAGTCTAAGCATAGAGATGATATTGTTAAAGTTGTGGGCTTCCTTAAATCGGAGAGAACAACAGCTGAAGACACTAAGAGAATTGCTAAGCAAATGATAGAGGAAGGTATTGACTTATTAGTTTTTGTAGGAGGCGATGGGACAGCTAGAGATATTGTAGATGCTATAGACCAGAAGCAGCTCACCCTAGGTATCCCTTCAGGGGTTAAAATGTATAGCGCTGTTTTCGCTGTTAATCCCACAGCTGCTGCTAGGATAGTAGAAGCATTTGCTGAAGGAAGAACAACAGAAACTCTTGCAGAAGTCTTAGACATAGATGAAGAAGCCTATAGAAGAAACGAGTTAAAAGTTAGGCTTTATGGATACTTGAAAATACCTGTTGTAACAGGTCTTGTACAAGCGAGCAAGGAACCCAGCGCTGGTCTGGAAGAGGAAGAAGAAAATAAGAAAGCTATAGCTAAGAGAATTGTTGAAGAAATGGAGCCAGACACACTTTACATTTTAGGTGCTGGCACAACAGTTAAAGCAATAGCTGATGAACTAGGTGTCGAAAAGACTCTCCTAGGAATAGACGCTGTCTATAATGGTAAAGTAGTCGGTAAAGACCTTGACGAGAAAGGTATTCTAGAACTACTTAGAAAATACCCTAAAGCAAAAATAATAGTCACTCCAATCGGCGGTCAAGGATTCATATTTGGTAGAGGTAATCAGCAAATATCGCCAGAAGTAATTAAGAAGGTAGGGAAGAAGAACATTATTGTAATAGCTACTAGAAAGAAAGTTAGCGAACTTGACGTGTTAAGAGTCGACACTGGAGACCCCAAGGTAGATGAAATGCTACAAGGATACATTAGAGTAGTCATAGATTACCATGAAGACTTAATGATGAAGATAATGTAGAAGAAGAGAAAAAAGAAAATATTTGAATTTTAGTGTTCTCCTTTCTTGCACTTTTCAATATATGCTTCTGGTGTTAGAAGTTCGTCATACTCCTTCGGATCAGACATTTCAATAACTACTATCCATCCTTCGCCATATGGGTCTTTATTTAGAAGTTCAGGTTCTTCAAGCAGTCTCTCATTAACTTCAACAACTTTACCTGAAACCGTAGCATAGAGGTCTGCTGTTGCTTTCACGGATTCTAAAGCACCTATAGCTTCTCCCTTCTTAACTTCAGCACCTACCTCGGGTAACTCGACACCGACGATATCCTTTAGCTCTTTTTGCGCATAGTCTGTTATTCCTTCCCTAACCTTATTGTCCTCCTTCTTAGCCCACTCGTCTGTTTTAGTGTATCTCAGATCTGTTCTTACAAGGTATTTCTTTCCAGCTACTTCGAATTCTACTACGCTCATGTTTTAACCCCCATGCGGGAACCATAAGGTGTGTGGGAAAATTTAAACTTATTTAACTACAGGTCTTCCAGGCACTAATGGGAAGTCTAGTATTTTTCCCTCATATCTTTTTCCACGAATTTCTACTTCAATAAAGTCTCCGAAAATAGCATACCTTGAATCAACATATGCTTGTCCTACGGTTGTCTTTAAGTATGGTGAGTATGTTCCGCTTGTAACCCATCCTACACATTGGTCCTCAACGTAGAGCTTGTATCCTTGCCTTATAATTGCCCTTGCATGCCTCTTTCTCATTCTAATACCTACTCTAATCCATCTTACACCTTCACGTCTATATGCTCTTAAAGCATCCTCACCTATGAATCCACGCTTACTCCAATCAATAGCTCCTAAACCGTATCTAAGGGAGTTTGCTGGTGGAAACTCTTTAGGATCTTCGCCGTATTCATGACCTCCTAGAACAAAGCCCATTTCTATCCTTATGGTGTCTCTACAAATTATGCCTACGGGCTTAGCTCCAGCTTTCAAGAGAGCCCGATATATTTCAATCATTGCTTTAGGTTCAGCCCATATTTCGAAACCGTCTTCACCTGTCCATCCGCTTCTGCTTATTAAGAAAACTTTTTGACCCGCTATTTCCTCATTCGTTCTAAACTGTAAAGTGCGGAGATCATCTACCCATCCAGCACCTATCTTCTCAAAAACTTCAACTGTTTTTGGACCTTGAACAGCTATCATTCCAAGTTTAAACGTTAAGTCTTCAATATTAACTTTGAAATCATTCTCCTTTGCTACCTTTGCAAAGTGTTTTAACATTTTCTCCCTATAGGGTGCGTTAGGTACTACAAGCCATTCTTCATCTGAAATCTTATATGGCATTTCATCGTCTTTAACTCTAGCGTACTCATTTAATGCTAGTGTTGGACCGCTCATCCAATATTCTTTAGTCTTAGATATATCTTTAGTGAAGACCTTCTGAAGGAGCGGCACTACATCAGGTCCTGTCATTCTTACTCTTCCCATATGTGATACGTCGTAAATACCGCAGTCCGTTCTTACGATCATATGCTCCTTCATAATCCCTGTATACATCATTGGAACTTCCCAGCCGCCGAACTCGCCCATTGTAGCATTAAGCTCTTTGACCTGGAAGTCCCATAGAACTGTTTTAAGAAGTTTATGTTCAGCGCCCATAAAACTTCACCCTAGATAGTATGAGGAGTTCTCTAAGATTTAAGTGGTTCTATAATAACTCTATAGCGATTCCTCCTTGCTAACAAAATTTCTTTAAAACATTCTATATTTGAAACCTACATAAGTTTCATTATGGAAACTGTTTTAAGAATGCAAGTGAAAAAATATTTAACCGGGGCTAGTGTTTTGGTTGTACATCCTTGGTTACCAAATTCTCCAGAAAACATTAAAAAGGAAATGCTGAAAACCATTGGCATTAAAAGCATTGAAGAGCTTTTCGCCGACATCCCTGAAGGAGCAAGGTTCAAAGGAGACTGGAATAAGCTGGAAATAGGTTTTGGAAGACCACTATCAGAAATAGAGATTAGAAAATATATTGAAAAACTTTTCAGCAAAAACAAAGTCTTCATGAACCCACCACCGTTCATTGGAGGTGGCGCTTGGCCCCACTACGTACCTGCAGTTGTAAAGTACATTATGTCTCGTGGCGAATTCTACACAGCATACACACCATATCAGCCGGAATTATCTCAAGGTCTAATGCAGGCTTTGTTCGAATATCAGAGCATGATGGCAGACCTGTTAGAACTAGAAATAGTTAACTCGTCAATGTACGATTGGGCCTCAGCAACAGCTGAAGCATTCCTAATGGCTATGAGAATTCAGAAGAAGAAAAACAGAGTTCTAGTACCTTCAACAATGAATCCATACCATAGACCTGTAGTTAAAGCCTACACCGAGCCTAAAGGCTTAAAGATTGAAGAAGTAAAACATGACAAGGAAACAGGGCTTATGGATCTAGAAGACTTAAAGGAAAAGCTTGCACCAAAAGATGTAGCTGCAGTATACATTGAGAACCCATCCTTCCTCGGATTCATAGAAGAAAACGCTAAAGCAATCGGTGAAATAGCTCACGACTACGGAGCACTATTCATAATGGGTGTTGACCCAATAAGCTTAGGTGTTCTCGAAGCACCTGGAAAACTAGGAGCAGATATCGCTGTTGGTGAAGGACAACCTCTAGGACTAGGTATGAACTTTGGAGGACCATACTTAGGAATTTTCGCAGCTAAATGGGATATGAGAATTGTAAGGCAAATGCCAGGAAGAATTATGGGATTAACAACAACATTAGATGGTAAGGAAATGGGTTTCGCGATGATTCTGCAGACAAGAGAACAGCATATTAGAAGAGAGAAAGCTACGTCAAACATCTGTACTAACGAAATGCTATGTGCTCTAGGAGCAGCAGTCTACATGGCACTACTAGGTAAGCATGGGTTCAAGAAGCTTGGAGAACTAATAATGTACCGTTCACACTATGCAGCTAAGAAGCTAAACGAAATAGACGGTGTAAAAGCGCCAGTATTCAAGAGCGAATTCTTCAAGGAGTTTACAGTAAACTTTGACGGTGCTGGTGTAAAGTATGAGACAATACATGAGGAGTTGTTGAAGAGAGATATTCACGGAGGACTATATGTTGGTAAATGGTTCCCGGAGCTAGGTGAAACAGCGTTGTTCTGTGTAACAGAGATGCATGACAAGAACGATATTGACAAGTTAGTTTCCTCAATTAAAGAAATTTTAGGTAGGTAGAAGGAGGTGAATTGTGTATGGTCTTTCGTCAAGCTAAATGGGATGAACCCTTAATATATG
>CAZBXI010000028.1:10460-19061 GCA_964496035.1 uncultured Desulfurococcales archaeon | reverse complement strand
GTAAGTTTACCTAAATATTTATTGAAAACATTTTCTGCTTCTCTATGTTTTGGGTACTCAAATAAGCGAATAGTCTCTACTAAAGCTAATGTAAAATAATTATTAGAGAAATTCAACATTATTAATACATCTTTCTAAGTTGCTTCTCAGCAATTCTACTAATTTTCTCTGGTTCTTGCGAAGCTACGATTTTTAATTCAACAATACTCCTTAAATACTCTATAGGATTTCTTATGGGTTCTATAATTATCCTTCCTTCTTTAACTATCATTTTTACTGTTCTCTCAATGCCTAATTTTCTTCTAACTTCAGCGGGAATAACTACTCTGCCTTTACTATCAACACTAACTATTAATTCCACTCTCCCACCATATGTAAGTGGGAAAAAGGAATATGTTAATTTCACTGATGTTGCAATACCGCATACTCGGTCTTAAATTCCATGTTTAAATGTTCATATAAAGAATCTATTAGAGTCCGAGTCGAAAATGGTTCCTAAATGACTTAAGTGCTTATTATTTCGGTAATTACCTAGCCTTAATAAGAAATATTTTTACG
This sequence comes from uncultured Desulfurococcales archaeon, assembly GCA_964496035.1. Taxonomy (GTDB): domain Archaea; phylum Thermoproteota; class Thermoprotei_A; order EX4484-217-1; family EX4484-217-1; genus EX4484-217-1. The sequence goes on along the minus strand of CAZBXI010000028.1, from coordinate 18,503 downwards.
TAATGTTTTCTCCTTTAGAAAATTTTTAATATAAAGAGTTATAGTTTTTTATTTCAATACTAAAACCTACGGTAGATTTTATGCGTTATGGGAGAAAGAAAGTTATAATAATGGGTGCTGGAGGCAGGGACTTCCATAATTTCAACGTGTTCTTTAGAGATAATGAGGAATACGAGGTAGTTGCTTTCACAGCATCCCAAATACCAGGTATTGAAAATAGGGTTTATCCTCCAGAACTTGCTGGTGAACTCTACCCCAAGGGCGTACCAATATATCCTGAGGAAAAACTGCCTGAACTCGTAAGGAAACATAGTGTAGAATATGTCGTATTGTCTTATAGCGATCTAACCCATGAAGATGTCGGTCACATATACTCTAAAGTACTAGCTGCTGGAGCAAGTTTCTTAATTTTAGGTCCAGAAGCAACTATGATAAAGCCCAGGAAACCTGTTATAGCAGTAACTGCCGTACGTACAGGTTCCGGTAAAAGTTCTGTTAGCAGGAAAATTGTTAGAGCGCTTAGAAGCAAGGATGTTAAGGTTGCTGTTGTAAGACATCCTATGGCGTATGGTGATTTCCTTAAACAGAAAGTTCAGGTAATAAGAACTTACGGCGATCTGAACAGGTATGAATGTACTTTTGAGGAAAGAGAAGAATATGAACACTACATTGAGATGGGGGTAACAGTATTTGCAGGCATAGACTACTATGAAGTTTTAAAAGTAGCTGAGAAAGAAGCAGACATAATATTATGGGATGGAGGAAATAACGATCTACCATTCTATAAGCCGAACCTGCACATAGTTGTTGCTGATGCCCTAAGACCAGGCCAGGAAATTTCAACATTTCCAGGGGAAGCAAATGTTAGGATGGCAGATGTAGTGGTAATAAATAAAGTAGCTGAAGCATCCGAGGAAAACGTGAAAACAATAGAGGAAAACGTTAGAAAAGTTAATCCTAAAGCAACAATAATTAGAGCGTCATCGGAAATATTCGTTGATAATCCTGAGTTAATTAAGGGAAGAAAAGCGGTCATTGTTGAAGACGGACCAACAGTAACCCATGGTGGACTATGTTTTGGAGCAGCTTATGTGGCAGCTAAAAAGTTTGGAGCTAAAATTGTTGACCCACGACCTTACGCTGTAGGATACTTGAAAAGAGTTTACGAGAAGTATCCTCATCTAAAATACGTGGTTCCAACACTTGGCTATAGTTTAGATCAGATCAAAGATTTTGAAGAAACATTAAACAAGACACCAGCAGAAATCATAATATCAAGTACGCCGTTCAACATGGCGAACATAGTTAAAGTTAACAAACCCATAGTTAATGTGAAGTATGAGGTAAAAGAACTAAATAGGCCAACAATAGACGAAATAGTTGAGAAATTCCTAAATACCCTTAAGAAATAACTCAAATAGTTTTCTCTTAACATAAAGATTATTTAACTTCAATACAACTAAGAATTCTGAACAATATTTTAACCTACCAAATTTACTGGTGAATGTAGTCTTTGCTAAACAACTATCCTTCATTAAGCCTGATACTTATAATAAATGTTGCTATAGCAGTAGTTACAATTTTGTATTTGCCTTACTTGTTTACATTATTAATAATATTATATGTGCTAGTACTGTTCTTTACAGTATTTAAGATAAAAACATTAAATTCCTCTTTAGCATTATTTGGAATTTTAACAGCATGTTTATGGTTAAGAATATTCCCTTACGTTGATGGTATACCCTTAGGAGTAGACCCTATAAGGGACATTATTTACTCGTACAATGTCATTTCGAAAGCTAGATTAATCTACAATATGCCCTACTTTGTAAAGTACTATGAGTATTTTCCAGCAACACAACTATTGCCGTCCATTAACGCTATTGTTTCTGGTCTTGATATTACCTATGCACACTACTTAACCTTAAGCACGCTATCATCGCTAGGTATTATTCCATTAATTCTGATATTGAGAAACGTTGCTAAGTTGCAGGCAAGGCTGATTATACTGGCTGGACTTCTTTATGCAACAATACCCACCATTGCTACATGGGGTTACTGGGTTATTCCAATGACATTTTCAATACTTCTATCAATATTTTCATTAATGTTCTTCACAAAATACGTGAAAGATTACAGGTTAGAATTCATAGTTTTAAGCCTAGCATTCAGTATGTTATCCGTTATGGTGCATGCTGTTGTTGGAGCATTAACACTAGGTTTTTACATAGTCTATACTATCGCAATCTACTTCAGTATTAGGAAGCATAAGAACACAAACACTGCACTTCTTAAGCCACTTACACTATACAGTACTATACTAGCTGCTTACACAGTATTCTACTGGAACATGGTTGGTTTCATACCGTATTTAACAAGATATGTTAGTCTATCTTATTTACGCGTAATTAGGATCTTGGGTAAGCCTTTAAAATTAGCAGTTCACGGAACACACTCTGTAATATTGCCTACGACCCTTAAAATTAGCGTTACACCCTCATATCCTCAAATATTAGAGTTTATGCCTAAAGAATACCCTATGATATACATTGCTCCTCGGTGGATGTGGTCCATACTCATAGCAACTTTACCTCTACTACTTCTAATCATAATGAGGAAGAAAAAGGTAAAAACTAACACATTTACTCTTACTCTAGGTATTTATTCGGTGCTTGTTTTACTCTTTACAGCTCTCTCAATATACCTTAACATAGTCTGGAAAGCAGATAGGTATTTAGCATCCCCAATAACACCGTACGTTATAATATTCATTGTAGCTTCATTTTACGCAATAATAAAATACAAGGTAAATATGAGGTTAGGAAGTTTCTTAGCGACATTAATGCTAATATTGGTTATTGCCTCAGTGTTGGATCCTAGAGTATCATTCTATACAAACCCTGCTGAAGGTGATAGAGTATCATTTAAGCCTAGCGAGAAATTAGCATCGAAATATCTTTTCTCAACATGGAATACAGGATATATTATTTCAGACCATGGCCTAATGACATCATACCTACGCTACCTAGCCACCTTAAATAACCTAACACGCATAGAAGTTTCATTTTGCTCACTACGCTACCGTTTAAGTAAAAAGCTTTGGAATAAAGATTGGGTTTTCCTGTTTAGAAAGTATAGTGTTGAAAGCTACTACATATGGAGTTTAAACTATGCAGGAAAACCCCAAGTGGTTAATGAAGTTTTTTACAAAACAAACCTAGTATATGATAATAGGGAATGTTTTATTTTCAAAAGTATTGCTGCAAAGAAGTAGTTAAGTTTTTGAATTTCAAATTATAATCAGAAATTAGAAGCTTATCTACAATACCGGTGCATTTAATGGTTAAAGTAATTACGTGCATACCAGCATATAATGAGGAAAAAACTATAGCTAGAGTAATTATTGAAGCACAAAAATACAGTAACCTAATTATAGTGTGCGATGATGGTTCAACTGACTATACTGGGATAATAGCTGAGAAACTAGGTGCTATAGTTGTAAAGCATAGGGAAAATAGGGGGAAAGGAGCAGCGCTAAGAACCCTATTTAAGAAGGCGTTAGAGTTTTCACCGGACATAGTTGTAACATTAGATGCTGACCTACAACATGATCCAAAATACATACCATTACTTGTAAATGAGCTAGTAAGGAACAATGCTGACATAGCTATAGCTGCTAGGGCAAGAGGCGATGAAACACCGCCTCATCGTAGGTTAGTGGTTAAAATAGTTTCTAAATTAGTTGCCAAGAATGTTAGTGATGTTCTTAGTGGATTTAGAGCATATAAAGCGCAAATACTGAAGGACATTATACCCCAGGAAGACAGTGTTGGTGCAGATATCGAAATACTAGACAAGGCTTTAAGCAAAGGGCTTAAAATAATTGAAGTCCATGTACCGTTTAAGTACAGAGGTGTAGAAAAACCTCTCATAACACCAATATCTCATATCATTAACATCGTAAGTGAAATGTTAAGGGAGAAAATAGTGAAGAAACCTCTTACATACTTAGCACTGCCCGGTTTGCTTTCAATGGTTTTAGGTTTAACTTTAGGTTTATGGGTTGTTAAGAGGTATGTTGAGGTAAGGCAGTTAGCTACTGGAACAGCAATTATAACAGCTGTTTTACTGATAAGTGGGCTATTGCTCGTATTAACTGCAATACATATATTCACAATTAAGGAATATGCTAAACTAAGTAGGGTACGATAGTGCCATGAACATTAATATTTGTAGTGAAGACATAGTACATGTTATAGGCTTAACTCTGGTATTGGCAATAACATTATCATTTATGGAATTCGCTATAGCAGGTGGAGTAAGTTTCATATCGTTAATATCGGGGCTCATATTAGCTACCGTGATAACGCATTATATTAGAAGATACTATGTTAAACAAGAGGGTTGTGGAGCCAGCAAATTAGCGTTAACCTTAGCATTACTCTATGCTTTCGTAATTATTTCAACATACTATGTATATCCCATATTTCCAGCAAATCAAAGCGCAGACTTCCTAGTTTATATTAAAAGATCTATAGTTTTTGCTTTAGGTAAAGCAACGTTTAAAAACCTCATTACGTTGCATCCAGCAATATATCTTCTCCTAGGCACAGTGCTTTCACTAAACATTTTAAACCCATTATTCCTAACAAGAGGTTTCATGTTATTATTGACAATACTGAATATACCACTAATTTATGTAGTTTCTGAAAAACTATATGGTAAATTAGTAGGAGAGATATCTCTCCTACTATCAATATTTATCAACATATTCTGGTATTACACGGTAATAATTACTGGGCTGTATGCGAACTTCTTAGGCTTAATGTTGGCTCTATACCTCCTATATTTGATTACAGAATATTTTGAGAGTGGCCATAGAATATTCTTAGCCCTAGCATTACCTACAACTTTAATAATGCTCTTATCTCATGAAACAACGTTTGCAATACTATTAGCTCTTTGGCTATCATCAATATATGATGTAGTAGCTGGAAGAAATTTGGGACTAGTGAAAATATCAGCGATACTAGCAACACCATTAGCACTTACAGTCTTACTAGCGCCTGCAAGCCTGAAATTCTTAGGAGATTTCATTGTAAACTACGTGTTGAAGTTTAAGACAATGTCGCTTAGAGTTATGTTAATAACACCAGTAAATCCAATATACAACACATTAAAGACTATATCTCCTATGCTAGCTAACATATTTTCAACAACAGGACTATCAGGACTAACACTTACAATACTATGCCTAGCTCATGGAACATTATTAGCACTCAGAAAACGGAAAGGTCTACAGTTAATCCCATGGTTCTGGATTCTAATTCTATTTGCGACCTCGTATTTTACAGAAGAAGCTTGGAGACTAGCACTAAACTCGTTAACGCCGATAACAATATTCTCATCATCAACAGTGAAAGCTGTAGTGCTAAAAGTAATGAGTAAAATAAACTCCATTAAACTCGTAGGTAAGACAAAAAGCATTCTCAAATACGAACTAGTTGCATTCACCATAATACTACTATTCATAACAAGTAACATATCATTAACTCTAGCTTATAACTACTGTAAAATTAGTGAAAAACACAAACAACAATATGGAATATTAGAGGCTATGGAATGGATAAAAGAAAACACACCGGAAAACGCAAAAATAGTAAGTATTGCAAGATGGCAATTCATGTACTTACCATATATTACAAATAGAACATTTATAGGCGATTATGCATTAACTCCAAAGGAACTCATTAGAGAAGTTTTACGAAATCACTTAACTAATAATTTGATATATGTTGCTGTATGGAATAAAGTACATAATGAGACAGTATATTATACGGACTTATATAGAAGTAGTATTTTCTTCAGAGAAATATGGTCTAATAATGTGGTAAGTATTTTTGTACTTGAACATTGAAAGGAAAAAGTCTAGTTAAGGTTTTTACCCTCTATAGCTAAATGATGTAGCTCCTTCAATACCGTTCACGGTAACAGCTTTGATTATGTACGTCTCTCCTGGACTTAAGTCCACCCCCTCTAAAACATGGCTTACGACTTCGCCTGGAGATGCTTTTAAGTTCTGTATATCTGTAGCCACAGTAATGCTACTTCCAGTTGCTGCATTTATTACGTAAATTGCATCTATAGTAACCTTGGTATCTCCAATGTTTCTTATGTAAACCGTTAATTCTCGGTCTTTGTAGCTTACTGCTTCTATCTTTATTCTTTCCCGCAATTCCGGTGTTCTTGCTTCCGTTATCGAAGCTGCATATCCTGTTACCCATACGTAAACTAGGACTGCTGCTGCTACTGCGATAAGTATTAAGAGTAGGGTTGCTATTACAGGTGAAACAGCTTTTTTCATAACCATTTCACCTAACCATATTCATTGTTCACATTATCTATGGTGTTTCGAACATATTTAAATTTTTGACTGAGAGAGTAGTACTGGCGAAATAACTCACACATCACTTTATAGTGTTTAAAAATGGTTAAGGATACAGCTGTTCTACTGTATTACTGTAGGGATTGTAAGTATAGTGTTTATTCTTTAGTATCTATTTTAGAGTCTAAGGTTAAGGGTGTCACCGTTTACCTTAGTGGTGAGAAAGAATTCTTTAGTATTTTAAATACGCTTAGTACTAAGTATGGAAGAGTCATCGTTGGTTTTAGCTTTATGACCACCATGCTTCCTGACATTTTAAGTTTTCTAAGAAATATTTTGAAATTTAGAAAGGAGAATATTGTTTTCATTGCTGGTGGTTCGCATGCTTCGGGAGATCCCGTAGGTACTTTAGATCTAGGTTTCGACTATGTTTTTGTTGGTGAGGCAGAGAAATCTTTAGTTAACTTTATTAATGCTTTACGTGAAGGAAGGGATCTATGTGGGGTTAAAGGTATAGTTTATAGGGATGAAAACGATGAGTATGTTTTCACGGGCAGACCTAAACCCGCTAACTTAGATGATTATCCTGCTTTTCCTTATTGGAGAGGAATGTTTAACCCTATAGAGATTAGCAGGGGATGTTCTTTCAGATGTGCTTACTGTCAAGTACCTTTTCTCCACGGTTTATATATGAGACATAGAAGTATAGATAATGTCTTGAAATATGCTGAAATATTTTGGAGTAGAGGTCTTAGAGATTTAAGATTTATTTCACCGAACAGTTTAGCTTATGGCTCACCTTACGGTAATAAACCTTCGCCCGAAACTATTGAGGAACTACTTTCTAAGCTGAAAGCTAAAGCCAATAATTATGGTGGTAGAGTATTTTACGGTACGTTTCCTAGCGAAGTTAGACCTGACTTTGTAAGTGATGAAACAGCTAAAATTCTTAGAAAATATGTTAGTAATAAGAGAATAATTATTGGTGCGCAATCTGGTAGCGATAGAATTCTTAAAACTCTGAATAGAGGACATAGCGTTGAAAACGTTATTAATGCTGTAGAAACATTAACAAAATATGGTTTCGTGGTTGATGTTGATTTCATATTTGGATTACCTGGGGAGACCGATGAGGATGTTGTTGAAACAATCAAAGTTATGGAGAGAATTATTAAGCTAGGAGGAAGAATACATACTCATACATTCTTACCACTACCTGGTTCCCCTTTTGAAAATGCTCCTCCCGGTAAAATCCCCTTGAAAATCAAGAAGTTCGTTTTCAAGATATGTGGTAAAGGTAGAGCTTATGGTGACTGGCTTAAGCAGGAGAAGCTAGCTAAGAAAATAAATGAGCTCAGAAACAGCGGCGTAATCAAGGTGAACATGAGGAATAAGATTAAAGGAATTAGAAACCGTCTTTACTTGTTTTAAAAGGAGCTGTTTATTTGTTTTAGCTGAGAATTTTCTTTACGGTAAGCTGGTTTACTATGAAGTTTACAGGAAAATTGTTCTTCCTTAGGAACTTTAGGTATGTAGGATCCTCCATTAGTAAATACTTTTTCTCGTGAAATGCTGTAGCATAGAGTATGTTGTCAAACATGTCTTTGTGTCCTAGTATTCTAAGTTTTATTGCTGTTTCTAAGTGTTTAATACTAGGT
>CAZBXI010000028.1:0-10360 GCA_964496035.1 uncultured Desulfurococcales archaeon | reverse complement strand
GGAAGTAAATATGAAGTATCTAAAATGACATCCTTTAGAATAGCAATCACCCTGCCGGATGCTAATTAAACATTTTCTCTGATTCCTCCTCTAATTCCTCAATTGTCGTTGTACTCCAAATTCTTCTCTTCTTTAGAAGCCTTGGGAGAGGTTTCATTACGATCCTGTTTTTCTCAAGTTCTATGAGAAGTAGGTCTCCTTCCTTTAGATTTAATGATTCCGTAACTTTCTTGGGTAAGTATATAGCGTTCTTTCTACCAATTCTGACTATCAGGCTCATTCAGATCGCCGAGACATATTAGGGAGGAGGAGCATATAAGTTATGCGGAGAATTTAAATGATGCTTTCACACTCCGATTTTCTTGAGATATATTTCTATACCTCATTATATCTAATTACTTTATATAGACTAAACCTTATAATGTAATATTTTTGTAAGATTGTTAAGGGCTTAAGATAGTTAGTATGTTTTTAACCTCTACAGACGCAGCTTTAGCTGTTTAGGGTCTTATGTAATGTCGTATGAGATAGTGTACATAGTACTTGGAATAATTGCCGCTATGTATATTGCATGGAATCTTGGAGCTAATGACGCTGCCAACCCAACTGATACTGCTGTAGGTAGTGGAGCAATAGATTTGAAAAAAGCCGTTATACTGTTTTCAATATTTGCTGCTATTGGCGCATTAGCTCAAGGATTCATGGTCATGAAGACTATAGGTAAAGGCGTTGTTAAGGATATAGATCCGCTAGGTGCTCTTGTAGCATCTGTTGCCGCGGGAATATGGATCACGCTATGTACATGGAAAGGCATGCCTGTTTCCACAACCCATAGTACTGTAGGTTCTGTTTTAGGTATTGGATTGGCATACACGCTATTAGGATCCGAGGCAAGTATTAGATGGAACATAGTCTTCATAGTTGTTTTAAGCTGGATAACTTCACCGTTATCGGCAATTACATTAAGCATAACACTTTACTTTCTACTCAAGAGATTAGCTATTTACCTTCTTAGCAAAGGTGTAAATACCGATAGAATATTCAAAAACTTGCTCATATTTAACCTAGCCTTTTCAGCATATTCTTTCGGCGTAAACGATGTTGGTAATGCTACGGGAGTGTATATTGCTGTTGTAGGGAAGATTCTGGGAACCCCTGATATTCAAACCATGTTCCTTCTAGCGCTATTAGGGTCCATAGGCATTGCTGCTGGAGCTCTAACATGGGGTTATAAGGTTATAAATACTGTTGGCTTTCGCATTACAAGGTTGGACTATGTTTCAGCTACATCAGCTGAGCTATCCAATGCATTAGTTGTTTGGTGTTTTAGCACAATACCTAAAATGCTCATAGGATATGGTATGCCAATATCTACTACGCATGCAAGTGTATCTTCAATTCTGGGTATAGGCTTGGCTAAAGCTAAAAGCGTTAAAGGTATTAATTGGAGAATTGTAGGCTACATCCTAACATCATGGGTTTTAACAGTACCTGTAGCTGCAGCTTTAAGTTTCACATTATATCTCCTACTTTCACACTTAATACCTTGAATGTCTTAAAAATATTATGTAGGAGGATTCGAGAGCATGGCAACTATGTGGGCTTGGATTGGAAGGAGAAAGCAAAGAGCTATTATAGCTATGTGCATGGAGCATGTAAATAAGGTTATTGAAACTGTAGACTCTCTAAGGGCTATGCTTGAATATTACGATAAAGGAGAGTTTAAGGAAGCCATGAAAAGCTATGAAGATGTTTTTAACAAGGAGAGGGAAGCTGATAATATTAAAAGGAAAATTATTGCCGAACTTTCTAAAGGAATGTTTCACCCTATAGATCGTGAAGACTTAATTAGATTAACTTTAACATTAGATGATGTTGCAGCGTACATTAAAGCTGCAGGGAGAAGACTACTAATAACAGAGCCTATGAACATACCTAAAGACATATTTAACGTTATGAAAACTATGGCAGCTAAGGCTAAGGACGCCACTGAGCTGATAAAAAACGCGGTAATGGAGCTTTACGAGAATCCAAGGAAAGCCTTGGAAATAGCTAACGATATTGAGAAAATAGAGGAGGAAGTAGATGATATTAGGATTAAGGGTCTTGAAGAAACTCTTAAGTGGTGCCAGACAGTAGACATAGTTTCATGCATGACCGTTAAAGAGACAATAGATTCTCTCGAAAACGCTGTAGATAAGTGTGAAGACGTAGCTGATGTTATAAGAAGTATAGCGTTGCTGACATTGTAGGTCTATTTAACGTTGTTACAAACTTAAATACTTATGTTTTCAAGTTTCACTTAGACATGTACTTAAGAGGCTAAGTATAATGGGTACCGAAGAAGATGTCAAGGTGATTAAAGAGCATGTGTCGAAAAGAATTCCGCGTAAAAAACTAGGGTATATGAAAAAAATTATGGTAGTTAAGTGATACCTATGGTTTGCCGTGTAAAGGTTAAGGTCAGGGTTAAAGATAGAGTAGTTGAAACCAGAGCTCTAGTAAATAGTGGTTTTGAGGCAGATGCTCCAGATATAGTCATACCTACTAATATAGCTAGACAATTAAATCTGTGGCCTCCGCGAACAAATATCACAGCTATTCTCGACACTGGTGGAGGTGAAGTAGTAACCCCATACTATGAAAACTGCGGGATATTAGAGTTAATTCTTGACGATAGAGAAAACATAAGGATAAAAGTTAACATTATAGTTAATCCGCACATAGATGAAATAGCTTTAAGTGATTATGTATCAAGTTTACTTGGAATAGTACTTTTAGACATTAAGAAAGGACTGTGGAGGCTGAAAGACGATCCCCCGGAAAAAGTTAGGACTTAAAACAGTGCTTACTTAAATGGGAAAAATAGATCCCTTACTATTAATGCTCTATTTAAACTTTCTCTACCATGTGGGGTTGAGAAAGTTGTCTTTCACTGTTAAATACTCAGATATAGTTCTTTCCAAAATATATTCTAGAGTCGTAGAGGATTTTAGAGAACACTTAAAGGATTCCACAGATCCCAGTATAGTTTATGTAACGGATTTGGTTTCATGTTCTCAGAAGAGAGTTTTTAGGCAAAAATACCCTGAGCTAGTATTCCGCTTCGATCCAATAGCGCTTTTAGGAGCGCTTGTTCATAGGGGTCTCGAAGAACTTCTTAAAGAGTATGGTTTTCAAAATGAGGTTGAAATAGTAAAGGAAGTTGAGGTTAATGGTAAAAAGTATATTATTAAAGGTAGGGTTGACTCTTTAAACGAAGACTGTGTTGTCGAAATAAAAACTGCAAGAAGCGATATAGGATTACCCTATGAGCACCACATTAACCAACTGCAAATATACCTTAATCTACTAGGTAAGCAAAAAGGGGTTCTAATATATGTGACGCCGGATAGAATAACGGAGTTCTTTGTTGAAAAGAAGGACATTAACATCAATGAATTGCTTAAAGAAACTATAGACAATATTAAACATCCCAGATGGAGCTGGGAATGCTTACATCCAGATACATTGGTTTTTACGCCTAATGGTTTTAAGCCAATTAAATTCATTAAGGAAGGTGATGAAATTATTGGCGTAGATAACGCAACTAAAAAGCATAAAGTTGCAGTAGTAACAAAGGTTATCAGAAGGAAAGTAAAACCCTATGAGAAATGTTTTCTAATAGAACCTGCTGGACTGAATCACATTGTAATTACCGAGAACCACCCCATTCTTGTTAGGTTTAGTAAGTGGGGTAGTGTGAGAGATGCTATTTTGTACAAGCAACGAGGATATGGTGTTCAAGTAACTTCTAAAACGAGATGTCGTGTATTTACTGAACCACAATGGCTTACAGTTAGAGAAGTTCATGAGATTATTGAAGAGGAGAAGTATAAAAACATTAGTAGAGAATATAGAGTACAACCGTGGATGTATATACCTTACCCTACAGAGGTCAAGTATAGAGCATCCGATTTAGGTCTCACAAGAGAACTTCTATGGCTTCTTGGACTCACAATTGCTAATGGGTCTCTTAAAGGAGATTTCTCTATAAGGCTAATAATAGGCGCTCATGAGGAAGAAGTTAAAAATAAAGTTGAGGTAATAGCATCAAATCATGGTATTTCATGCTCATCGAGACTACGTGTGCTTCCTCCTCCACATGGGAAGGTATTCTTTATAGACCTTGGTGTAAAATGGCGTAAACTAGCTAGTAAGTTTATTGTTTGGGAAAAAGACCAGAAAACGGGTAGATATGCTCCTAGAAAACACTTTGTTAATGAAATACTATACATGCACCCTGACGACCAGAAAAAGATAGTGGAAGGTATGGTTACAGGTGATGGCCACATATATGCTAATGGAAGTTTTGACTATACTACGACGAGTCCGAAACTAGCCTACCAGCTTGTTACCATGTTGCTTAGGCAAAAAATATTACCGTCACTTAAAAGTTCACATAAACAATATGGCTGGGGTGAACATCCTATATTCCATGTGAGATGGTCAGAGCATAAAAAGAGAAAACCACAGGCATGGTTTACTGATAACGGTGTCTGGGTTGGAATTAAGAAAATAGAACCATATCCATACAAAGGAGAGGTTTACAATTTTGAAGTAGAAAATATTGAAAACTACCTGACACCAGCAGGTGTAGTACATAATTGCAGGTACTGCGTGTTTGCTAAGATATGTCCATATAAGGTAGTTGAATAGCATATTGAAGATGTTAGGTTATGGTTCTTTGTACCAGATGTGGAAAAGAAAAAGCAATAATACATGTAAGACATAAGAACATTTGCCTTTGCAAAAAATGTTTTATAACATACTTCAATACAAAGGCTGAAGAGACACTAAAAAAGGCAGGTATTTTAGACAATATCTCAGGGAAGTCGATTACTGTTGCTGTTTCAGGAGGTAAAGACAGCTTAAATACACTTTATTTAATGAAAAAGCTAGCTGAAAAATATGGATTCGAAGTTAATGCCCTACTTATAAATGAAGGTATAAGGGGATATAGAGAGTTCACTATTAAAGCCTTCCTCAATCATGTTAAGAATTTACGTTTAGACTATACTATAGTTGATCTTAAAAAGGAACTTGGCTTCACAGTTGATGAAGCTGCTAAGCTATTCTTTCAAGGAAAAATCGAGTGGAGACCTTGCACGGTATGCGGGATTACTAGAAGATATCTTTTAAATAAGTATTCTAGAGAGCTTGGAGCAACATATTTGGCTACAGGACATAATTTAGATGATGAAGTACAAACTGTTGTAATGAACATTTTAAGAGGTGACATACAAGCTCTGGTGCGTGGAGGAATAGTGGTAAGAGCTGAACATAGAAAGCTAGTGTCGAGAATAAAGCCATTGCACTATATTTATGAAAGAGAATCATTAGTGCATGCACTGGCTACAGGTATAAAAACACCGTATGTTGAGTGCCCTTATGCTCCATTATCTCTAAGATGGAGTATTAGAGAGTTTCTGAACAAGATTGAAGCTGAAAAACCAGGGTTCAAGTACAGACTCTTAGTAAGAACTGATGAGTTAAGAGAGAGATTACGCGGCAAAGTTAGAGTTGTAGAGTTTACTGAGTGTAAAATATGTGGAGAACCTTCGTCTAAAGATGTTTGCAAAACATGTGAAATAAAACTTAAATTAAATAATCTGCTTAGTACGGTATCTAATTGAAGACCTTGTAGGAAGGGTAAACTATAGAAAGTATCATTTGTATTTTCAAGAAAACTAGTTCTAAGGGATTATTGAGATCGAGCTTAAAAACAATAATAGACTTGTTCCGCATTAACGCAAAGTACATAGTCTTAAACTTAAAGTCTAATACTATAGCGCATGAAGGAATATCTTTGCTTTCTTCCCTAAGAGCCATTTTAAGAAAATGTGCAATTTTCCTTCTCAAAACACTACTTGGCCACGAATAAGTAACCTTACCGTCCTCAATAACGTATATGGACTTAACAATAATGCCATCAACTAGCGGTTTTAACAATAAATTCCCATGCTTTTACTAGAACATGGTGAACTAAAAGGTCAGATAAGAGAGTCTCCGACAAGTCCCCAAGCGTTGTCATATGATTCTTCGGCTTGTAGAGAAGCTAAAGTTTTTCAGCAATAACAATTGCAATGTTTCCCTTCTTCTCAAGAATATAAATTTTTACATTCCTTATTTTAGCTATAGCATCTAATACTTCAAGAGGTATATCGTTAACATCAAACATAACTTTGATTTTCTCCCCTTTACCCATTCTCCTTAGAGCTCTAGTTAAGTCGTTAATAGGATGTTCTCTACAGCCTTTCTCCTTACCTAGTAAATTTAATTCCTTCATTAAACAATTCCCTCTCAGAACTTAACTGTTAATTTTTTCCTTATTAACATATTTTTCTAGCTCGTAAATTTGTGGGAAAGCATTTAAAACACCTGGTTTACTACACGTCATTACATATGACGTATTAGATAAACTAACTGTTTTTTCTAAACCCATACCTTTAACCATGTGGAAAACCATAAAACCCGATATCCAAGCATCATCTGCTCCACTTAAGTCAACAATCTCTAATCTCCTAAATTCCTTGTTCAGTTCTATATCTCTAGACCTTATGTAAACCCCCCTGCCATAGTTGATAATAACATATTTTAACTGATCATATTTTTCCATTAGTTTATTCGCTATGAATTTGTAGTTCCTACTTTTGAAGAGGGGTTCTAATTCGTCTACCTTACTGTACAGTACTGTTGCGTATTTGAAGTACCTACTATGGGAGCTAATAAATTCCTCACATAGTTTGCTAAGTGCTTTAAGAGAGGCTGTAGAGAACACTACGTCAATACCCTTCCTCGAAGCATTCTTCATGACGTAAAATACTGTATCTTTTAATGGAGGCTTACATATCGAAAAACCTGATACGTACAGTGTTTTTGTAGAATCAATCACCTCGTCTACGTTTACGTCTTTAAGTGTGAACTCTGTATCTGCTGTTTTTACATAGGGTTTTCTGTAGAATAGTAGTTTTTCACCATATTTGTCTCTGATACTAAACGCTATTGTTGTCCTTAACTTCTTAACTTTAAGCCAATTAGTTATGACACCTTCTCTTCTTAGAACACTTACTGTAAAGCTTCCTATGATATCGTCTCCTATTGATCCTAATATGCTCGAAACACAACCCAACCTATGCGTAGCTACAGCTACATTTAATGTTGAACAGTTTATTAGGAGCTTAAACCTTGTTTTTTCGTTATATATGCCTTCCTCTTCAGGGTAAATTACAACATATATTTCTCCTAGAGATGTAATGTCTATTTTCACCATGACCGAAACACTTCATGTAAATAGTTTAAACTTTTAGCTTAAACCTAAAGCTTTGCCTAGGATCTCTATTTGACTTATATTTCTATAAAGCGGTGTACCGAAAATTAGGTGTTCAACGCCAGCATTTTTAAGCCTCTTAATTCGGTTCAACACGTGTTCTAGGGTGCCGTAAATTGAGAAATTGTTAAGTAGTATTCTTTCATATTTCCTTAGTTCTTCATATCTACCCAGTTCTAGTAGTTTATTTACCTCCTTAGCTAAATTATCGAGTTTAAATTCTTTCAGAAAATAGTTGTTCATCCCTCTTAGAACCAGCGCTGCTGCAATCCTTATAGCTTTTAAATTGCTCTTATCGTTTTCCAACAAGCATGGGCCTATGCAATACACTTTACATTTATTGGCGTCTTCTATGTTCTTTAAAACCCACTTAACGTAATCAGGATAGACTGTGTTTAATAGTACTGATCCATAGACTTTACAAGAGTACCGTGCGAGTTTAGGTCCCATGGAGCCTATGATTATAGGTATTTCTACTCCACGTTTCTTCAGGAATACTTTAAGCTTATTAGTGTATGCAACCATATCTTTTAAAGGTACTACGTCTTTCGCACCTATCTTCTCTAATAGCTTTTTATCTCCTATACCTAAACCTATTATGAATCTTCGACCGTAATGCTCAACAATATTTGCAAAATAATCGCTAACCCTCTCAACTGGGTTAGTATATATTGAGAGAATACTTGTCCCAATAACTATTTTTCCCGTGTTTTCAGCTATATGATGGAGATACTTGAACGGATGCTCCAATCCTAATGTTTCACCTATCCATACTGATTTAAACCCTAATTTCTCAGCTACTTGGGCAACTTTTACAGCATATTCTACAGGCCTATCCGTTACAATGTTTATTCCGAAGTCCATGGCTTACATTATTTAACTATGAAAACACCACTATATATGTTAAAACTATAATATTTGAGACGAGGTTAAAGGTTATGGTGGCTGTCATAGGTGTTATAGGGGGTTCAGGTTTAGAGAAACTATTTCCCAAAGGCATATGGTCTACTTATAAAACACCCTATGGAGATGTTGAATTTTTAGAAACAATAGTCGAAGGTGTTAAAGTATATTTTGTGCCGAGACATGGTAAGGAACATACTAAACCCCCACATAGAGTTAACTATAAAGGTAATATCTGGTTCTTTAAAAGTAAAAACGTCAAATACGTTATCGCTACGAACGCTGTTGGTTCTATTAGGAAAATGCTTAAACCCGGCATGGTCGTTATCCTAGGTGATGTAATAGATTTTACTAAGAGGCGAAATACCACATTCTTCGAATATAAACCTGTACATGTAGATGTCACAAACATATTCTGCCCTGAACTCGTAAAAGTTCTCATAGAGGCCTCAGAAAATGTTTTAGGATATGCGCTATCAGATGTCACAATAGTTGTTACTGAGGGTCCAAGATTCGAAACCCCTGCTGAAATAAGGATGTTCAGCATTCTCGGGGCAGATGTTGTAGGTATGACAACGATGCCTGAGGCAGTGTTGGCTAAGGAGCTTAACCTATGCTATGCAGGCTTAGCTATGATAACTAATTTCGCTGCAGGTCTTCAGGAGAAAGTGAGCGCTGAGGAAGTATATGATGTTGCGAAGAAAGTTTCCAAGAAAGTATACAGGGTTATCGTTGAGGCTATTAAGTTGTTAAAGAAGAAGCGGTCTTAAACGCATATACTCATATATCCATTAGCACTATAGTTTCCTAGAAAGAGGCGTAAAAATTATGGATGTTGTCGAAGGTGAATTGTATAGGATAGTCTTTAATAAGGAAAGAGGTGAAATAGAGATAACTTTTGAACCATGGAAGCTATCATAGTCTACAATAGGCGAATCATATTATGAGAGAATCATTGAAGAACTCAAAGAACTAGAGTTTAGAGAAGAAAATAAAGAAAGGTAGTAACACTTAAAGCCAGCATAGTTAATAACTTTGATGAAATACTGGACAAAGTAGAGGAAGTTCTTGAAAACTATGGAACAACAATAATGTTGAAGAAAACTGCATGTTAGCAAAACATCTTTCTTTGGCGTGTGTAAAATTTATTATGGGTGAATAAGGTTTATGATTAAGGATGAAAGTTTGGAAGTTATTTCAGCATTAAAAGACTCCTTAAGTAAAAAAGAAACCGTTGCACTATGCATCATAGTTGAAAAGGAAGGTTCAGGACCAAGAGGGCCAGGAGCTAAAATGCTTGTATACCCCGATGGTAGAACCGTAGGCACTATTGGTGGCGGACCTTTTGAAAGAATGGTTATTAAAGAGGCTATTAAGGCGATTAGAGAGGGTAAACCTAGAACTGTTAGGTTTGCTTTCAGAGAAGATAACGTACCTTTAGGCGTGTATAAAACAGGGCTCATTTGTGGAGGCATTTTAACAGTTTTCATTGATGTCTTTAAGCCTAAACCTAGGGTTATAGTTTTAGGCGTAGGTCATGTAGGGAAGCCTTTAGCCAAGCTACTAGCCTTCTCAGGGTTTAGGGTTTGGGTTGTCGATGATAATCCAAAACATGCCAAGAAGGAGTATTTCCCTGATGCTGAAGAAATAATTGTTGATGAATGGGAGAAAGCAATAGATAAAGCGGGTATAAGCGAAAACGACTTCGTCCTAATAGTTCATGGAGCGGTAGAATACGATTATAAAGCACTAAAGAAAGCCATTGAAGCTAAGGCGAAATACATAGGACTCTTAGGTTCTAGAACTAAAATTTCAAAGTTCCTAGAAAGATTAGATAAAGAAGGAGTACAGAAAAGCGCATATGTAGGTAGATTATACGCTCCTGTAGGATTAGATATTGGGGCAAAAACGCCCGAGGAAATAGCTGTAAGTATAGTTGCTGAAATTCTAAAAATACAATATGATGCTTCGGGAAAACATCTTTCAATAGTCTAAGTGAATAGGGATGATTGTCTTAGTTGTTTTAGCGGCTGGGATGTCAAAAAGATATGGAAGAAATAAGCTTCTGGAAAGAGTAAATGGTAGAAC
>CAZBXI010000027.1:0-19685 GCA_964496035.1 uncultured Desulfurococcales archaeon | reverse complement strand
AGGTTAGCAACAGAAGCATATGCACGAACTTTCACGGCTTTACATGTTGACACGGTATCTTCCTCTTATGGAAGAGTTATTTTTAAGGGAGAAAAACAAACATAATAATGACCGATGAGGACACAGGGACGTTCGGACTTCATGAAGAAAGGTGGAGCGACCTGAGGTCTTCTAGCTTGAAGCTATAAGTGTTATTGTCTTTAAAACACCATCCATACTTCTTAAAGAGCTTACAGTTCTATCTAAAGCCTTAAATGTGGGAGCTTCAATTCTAACAACAATATCGAACTCCCCATAGACTATCTTAACCTCTGTTACGTGGTCTAACTTACTAGCTTTCTCTTTAACCTCATGTTCTTTCCCTAGAGCGATGTTAAGAAGAACATAAGCTATAATTTTCTCTTCAGACACCGTTTAACACCAAGTATAGTAGATTTGTTGAAGACAAAAATATGTTTACCGATACTTTCGGCCTACTCTACTTTATAAATAACCCTCTTTTTACGGGTGAAAGGTTGAAGAGAAAAATAAGAAAGGCTATTTCACCGATAATAGCAACACTACTGCTTGTATCGATATCTATAGCAGGCATCTTGATAGTCTATAGATTCATGAGCACCGTGATGTCATCCTCATCAAACATCGTAGGAATGCAGGTGGTAGATAAGCAGTTAAAGATACTTAGTGATGGTTCAGCAGCGTTCTATATTTCAGCTAAAAATATTGGTAATACTAAGTTAACTGTTAAGGAAATAAGTGTAGGAAATTATACGGAGCAGCTTGCATCACCTATTAAGGTAAGGCCTGGAGATACATTTACTTACAATAAGATCATAACAACTACAACATTTGAAGTAGGTAAAGAATACCCGGTAATTATCAAGGCAGAGCTACCTGATGGTACTATGAAAGTATTCCAGGAAATAATTAGAGGTGAGTAATAATACATGATTTGCAATACAAACCTTAAACTTAATTTTTTTACTTTTACTAAAGCATTATCGAATGTTGTAGCAGCTTTAATTTTAATATCTATAGTTTTAGCTACGTACATCATAGCCTCGCATAAAATACATTATCTTACAGAGTTAAGAGCGGGTTCCATTGTGGAAGCTTATGATATTAGAGCTAGGAGAATATCTACCCTATTTACAGTGGTAGACATATTTACTAATGAAAGTAAAACCCATTTGCTCATATATAATTATGGACTTAGGGAATTTAAAATAGCTAAAGTTATTGTTGACAATAGTACTTCAAACTTCATAATTAAACATGCACCATCAGGAAATACGGTTGATGTCGTTAAGAAAGGATTATATGACATAGTAGTTTTTGCAGTTCCAAATTCACGTATAATTATAATAACAGACAATGGTGATTTATATGAAATTAAGGTTGAAAATAGGAGTTAGTAATTTAATTGCATCCATATTGTTCCTAGTACTTTTACTCTCAATACTTATGTTCTTCATACCTATAGCATCTGCTCAAGGTAGGTTCCTAGATGTAGGTAGGAAAGTAATAGAATTAGAAACCTTGAGATCGAAAGAAAAGCTAAGCGCCAGAATATACCATGTTAACAATACTGCGTATTTGGAACTAACCAATACAGGTAATGTAAGATCTTTTGCTGATGCACTCTACTTAAGATCAATAAATAATACCGTAAAAATAAGGGAACTTAAGTTACAGCTTGAACCAGGCGAAAAAGCTATAATGGAGACACCAGAACTAACCTATATAGGTAATTATTCCAAGGTTTTAATACTCACTAGCTATGGTAACGTGTTTTACGTGATTGATCCGCAGCAAACTAGCGAGACTTCGCTACTTACAGAGTTTAACAGCACTAGCTCAGGTAATTCTCTTGTTCCACCTTACACGATAAGCTCATTAGTAAATGATGTTGATACTTTACCTATAAATTTGTGGGAAGGGGATATAGCAAATACTAAACTATGGTATAGGAATTCTGTGAACGAGACAATAGTCTTTGTGAACAAAGACGACCTAGAATACTACGTGACATGGTACTTTCCGGCTATCACATCGTACTGGGATAACTTAACAATGAATGAAAACAGTTTCTCACTTAAGGAGCGTGTATATGAGGGAGCTAATTTAGGCAAAAACCAGAAACACTGGTATGTTTATTTAATAGAGCTACCTAATAGCGAAAATGTTGAAGAAATAACAGCTAACATAACTGTAGCATACTACGTAAAGGCGAAAACAGCTGCAGACTACGTAACTCATGAAATATATTTAGGCCTAATAACCGAAAATAGTTTGGAATGTATTAGTATAACCAATACTTCACCGCTAAATGATTATAATTTGCCAGTTCAAAATAAAGAACTTCAGACAATATATGTTACTAAGGTTTTAAGAATAAAGATAGGTGGATGGCGTTCAGACACTAAAACAGGTGTAGAAAACTATTTCGTTAAAATGGAATTTCCATTAAAGACTACTACGAAGTATTTAGCCATAATAATCTATAACGAATTCCACACCAACTCTATTACCTCGGTTAGCCGTAGAGCTCTTTTTGCAGTAGCAGTTCAAGTAAATGAAATTACCGTGGGGTACTAGGAATGCAAGTACCATTAACTAAGAATTCTAATAAGATTCTCGAGTATAATGTGGGAGAAGCTCTAGTCACTATACTGGAATATAAAGGTAAAGGCTATTACATTGTCCAGGAACCTAAACTTGAAGGTGAAGCTCTAGAAACATATAATGTTCTAATAGACTACCTCTATAGAAGTCTAAAACCTCTTTACACGGAAAAAGACCCCATAGGATATATTGAGGGGGTCTTAGAGGAGGTAGCTGAGGAACTAGGTGTTAAAGATAAGTATGAGAAGTACTATAATGTACTTCACTACTACATTCTAAGGGACTTAATAGGATACGGGAAAATAGATGTACCGATGAAAGATCCAAGAGTTGAAGAGCTAGCTGTTGAAGGACCTGGAATACCTGTTGCTGTAGTTCATAGAGATGTTTCTGAATACTCATGGCTGGACACAAACATCTATTTTAATAGTGAAGAGGAACTAAGATCCTATGTTCAAAAGCTTGCACTTAGGAGTGGTAAACACATTTCAACAGCCTATCCCATATTGGAAACTAGGCTTCCAGAAGGACATAGGGCAGCATTAACACTTTCTAAAGAAGTTAGTGGAAGAGGTTCAAGCTTTGTAATAAGGAAGTTCCCTGAACAACCACTAACCATAACCCATTTGTTAGCCTTAAACACCCTTAGCCCACTTGAAGCAGCGTATTTATGGCTCATAGTTGAAGCACAAGGCTTAGTTTTCATTATAGGCGCTATGGCCTCTGGTAAAACAACTTTGCTCCAATCATTAACTACTCTTATACCGCCTGATTCAAGAGTAATAACTGTCGAAGATACTCCAGAACTGCGTTTACCACATGAACACTGGGATCCGCTTTACACTAGAAGATCATATAATCCCGCGGAAAAGTGGATGAACATAGACCTTCACACGTTAGTCAAGTTTGCTTGGAGAAGAAGAGCAGAGTACATAATTGTTGGCGAAGTTAGAGGAGAAGAAGTACAAGTTCTCGTACAGGCATCAGCAAGCGGACATGGAGGGCTTACAACGTTACATGCAGACACAGTAGACTCAATGATAGTTAGGTTAATGTCTCCACCGCTTAACGTTAAACATTCATTCTTATCGCTAATATGGTGTGTAGCAGTAATGAAGAGGCTAAGGGATGTAAGAACACGCAGGATAATAAGAAGGTTAACAAACATATATGAACTTAAGGTGAAGGGCGGAAACGTAGAACCTGTAAAAATATTCTCTTGGAATCCTCAGGAAGATAGACATGAACCCGACGATCCATACGAGGTATTTAGAAGGAGTTTTAGATTAAAAATTCTTGCTAAACGTTATGGAATATCTGAAGAAGTTGTGATAACCGAACTTAAGTGTAGAAAGCTGTTTTTAGAAGATCTAGTGAAAAACGACGTTTTCGATTACGATAATGTCGCTTTAAGACTCTTCGAATTCTATTCAAGGAAAAGATATGGCGAGTAATGATGAAGGAGAATGGTAAAGCGTTAATAAACGCTGTAGCAAATGCTCCCTTACTAAAGAACATAGTTAGATATATGTCTAATAAAATTTCAGTGCTCATGTTAAAAGCAGGATACTATAAATCACCTATATCGCTCATTACAGTGAGATTACTTGCTTGTTTAACCTTGATAACATTTTCTTCGGTATTCCTAATACTAGCATTTATTATTGAAGGCAATTACTTATTCTACGCTTCAATAGCTTCAGCATGTTCTGCTGTCATAGTGTTTTTCTCGCCTTTTCTGCAACTACATATATTAGTAAAAGAAAGAAAAGATGGTCTTAAAAAAGAACTACCTTACTTCCTACTTTATGCGAGTGTGCTTCAGCATGCAGGAATATCATTATATACTTCATTAGCTAGACTTGCCAAAGTAAGTATATTTAAGTATTTAAGAAAAGAAGCTATGGTGTTTTTAAGAGATATCAGATTTCTCGGCAAAGACCCTCTAACAGCCTTAGATAACCTTGCTAAAAATAGTCCGTTAAAGGAATTTCAAGATGTAGTATATGGATATACATCACTCATTAGAAGCGGAGGAGATGTAGCTAAATATCTTGAAGAAAAAACAAAAGACACGCTTAAAGAGCTTAGATTCAAATGGAAAACATATGCTGATAGATGTACAGACCTAGGAGAGTCTATAGCTTCAATGTTCTTAATGCTAACACTACTCATCCTCATCGGTTCTATAATCCTCCCAACAGACGTAGGCTTAATAGTAACTACTCTTAACTTCCTCATAATACCCATAACAGCTATAGCATCCCTTATCATAATAGATTCCCTTTTACCTGAAATATTAGAACTTAGAAAAGAGCATTTAAGGTACTTTGCAATAGCATTTTCTACATCAATATTTACCGCTTACCTATCATACATCATGTTCAAAAGCTTAGTAATGACTGTATTGGTGTTTTTCCTTTCAATAACATTAATTAACGGTATTTCATATGCTAGGGAAAGAAAAATAGCTAAGAGTATTGAAGAATCTTTACCAAAATTTCTAAGAGATTTAACGGAGTATAGGAAAATGGGTTTTACACCAGCACAAGCAATAATAAGAATCGCTTGGTCAAAAAGCTATAACAAACATTTTGATAAGATATTGGCAAATATGTCATCACATGTGAGAATGGGGTTAGGATTAAACAAGATTCCTAAAACATGTTCATGGCTTTTCAATTACGTAGTATTCATACTGAATGAGATTGAAGAATCCGGAGGAGGATCTCCAGCAATACTTGAAGAACTAACCCACTTTATAAATGAAGTAAACAATATAAAAGCTGAGGCTAGGAAATCGTTACTACTATATGAGCTAATAGCCTACATAACGCCTGTTCTATTAACACTTTCCCTTGCATTAGTGTTGAAATTAACATTGGCTCTCACAACGTCGGAGACATTAAGTACGGCGTTCAGCTCTGTACTTGGAATAACGTTTAACTTCAATGAGATCTTCGAACAATTTAAAATAACCATCATAGAAGCTTCACTAACGTTTGCTCTTTTAACAAGCAAAATAGTGGATTTTACTTTAAGAAATACTTTACGAGGATTTTTCATACTCTTAATAGCTGGTTTAAGTTTCGTTATAGCACCTTACATTACCGATTACGTATTTTCACTTGTCGCTTCGTAGGCTCTCTAAGTATTCCATGACCTTCCTATGTAGTTTAAGTAACATAGTTCTCCTGTCCTCCATAAGTACTACGTCACTATAGCCTTGTAGTAGCATGTTGTGAGCAAAGGGACTAGGTACCTCCCTAGGACCTATAACTTTAACCTTAATTCTCCCTTCCTCTATACCTCTTAATACCTTAATAGCGTTCTTCACGTCCATGAAGTCCTCTAGTATTTCTCTATACGTTTCCTTTAACACCGGGAAGTTCTCATAGTTTTCAACAATCTTTAGTAAATTTTGCGCATTTAATTGAAGTCTGTGAACAGATCTCTCAGAGCTCATATACCTTTTCAGAATCATAAATGCTCTTTTAGCGCAATGCCTAAATCTTCTCTTCAGAAGTTCTGTATTCTTTAAAGCTTCCTTAAGTATGTTAATTATGTTACGTGAGGAAACTTTAGATAGTAAATCTTCTATCTTTACATTTCTCAAAGGTATGGTGAGTACGAACCCATTGTCAGTAATTGTTATTTTCACGTTCTCGGAAATCATTTTACTCAAAATGTACCCATAAGCTCTACTTAGTGCGTCGTTTACTCTTCTACCATAAAGTGTATGGAAGATTATGTTTCTCCTATAAGGTTCATCATATACTTCAATAAGTATTAGATCATTTCCTGGAACTATGCCTCCGGTAAAAAGGTATTCTTCGAGAATGTACTTATATATGCTCTCAGCATCTTTTCTTTCAACCTTATATGCATCAACAATGTATTCTATTATCTTGCTGTAATTTTCATTTTCATCTATCATCTTAGCTATTGTTCTCCTAAACTTTCCCACAAGAAGTGCTGAGTCGAAGGATAGTGGAAGCATTTCACTGAACCAGGAAGGAACAGTAGGTCTTTCGCCTTCAACCTCCTTAACTAATACTAAACTACCATAACTTCTCACGAACTTGTATGTTCTACCACCAAGAACGAATACATCACCAGGAACTAGTATTTGTAAAAACTGCTCATCTATTGTACCTAAGTACCTCCCTTTATCCGTTATAACGGTTATTTTTGCTTCATCAGGTATTGTTCCACTGTTCATATAGTATATCATTCTGGTTTTTCCACGACCTCTCCTACCAAAAACACCTTCCTCCTCATCGAGCCATATCTTAGCATAAACCTTCATGCTCCTAAGTTCCTCATATGCTCCAGCAAGATATTTTAAGACGCTCATAAAGTCTCCAAAGCTTAAATCATGGTAATTATAGCTTCTTCTCACTAGTTCATAAGCTTCCTTAACCTTCCATTTCCTCTCTAGCGCCATTCCTACAATGTGTTGAGCAAGAACGTCAAGAGCATTCTTAGGTATTCTAACGTTGTCTATTTTCCTCTCTAACGCGGCCTTAGCTAGAACTGTGCATTCTACAAGGTCATCTCTATCAACAACTATTAAGATACCTTTACTTAAGTTACGTAATTTATGTCCCGACCTACCCACTCTCTGAAGCAGTCTACTTACGCTTTTAGGACTGCTAAGTAGAGCAACGACATCAATGTACCCGATATCGATTCCGAGCTCAAGACTTGTTGAACAGTTTTTACATATAAAACCGTTTACTATATAGTTTCCCATGGAGGTATTTACTAAGCTACATACTTTACTTAAATTCACTACATTTTTCTTAACTATCTTATCAAAAAACACATCCCCTAAAGCTAACATTTCAAGAAAGATAACTTTATGTAGTATCTCATTATGCTTCTTTAATGATGCTTGTTCCTTATATATTTTCACAAGTTTTAGCAAATTTCTCCTACTAATATTTCTTAAGCCTTGTTCTACACGATGCAGATTATATCCTGTCACCTTTCTTATAAAGTATTTGCTTAATCCTAGTTTTTCTCTAATTTCCTTTAACAAGGCTGAAATATTAGGAATAATATCTCTATTTGAGTAACCACCCCCTGTGATGTTCTTGATATGTTTTAAGTTGCTTCTCCAAGGGTCAATAATTTCTTTAAACTTTCTTAGATATTCGCCACCTAGAATAGCAATAGTGTAGCACGTACCTTGTTTTCTTATAGTCCTATTTTTAATGTGGAAAATGTTATCGTACTCTTTTCTTCTTAAGGAAGATACTATCCCGATACGTAATAGTAATTTATGTAAGCCTTCAGCATAGCTTTTATTGAACGTAACAAAACCTACGGAGTATATCTTTCCATTTTTCACTTCTAAATAACCATTTCCATCAAAATACCCAGATAAAAATTGAATAATAGCTTCTTTACACGCTTTGTGGATAAAGTCTGGAAATACACCATTCTTTGATTTATGTTTTGTCGTTTTAACTATTTTCTCAAACACTTTCAACAATATAGTTGATGGAATGATAAGGCCATAAATTCCTGAAGAAGTTTTTGTAAATTTAGGATTAATGCCAAATATTTTCACTACGAGATCTTTATATTTGCTAAGCATTTTAAAGTCGGAAGAAAATACACTGAGCCCTCCATTATACCATGATCCTTCAGCCATCCAAAATCCTAAGAACCTCATGAAATCACTATCAAACTTAAAAGGCTTAATTAAATGTTTCCGCTTGTTAGCTCTAATATACATTATATCTTTCAATGTAATTTCTACATCATCTAAAAGATTAAGTACCCTTCTCAAGACACCATATTTAAAAGGTATTCTTCCATTAAGATACTCATTTAAGGTTCTTGGATTTGAACCTACCTTTAATGCTACATTTCTTACACTACCATATTTCTCAAGAATTCTACCTTTTAGCTTGCTCAAAAATGTTTTATTTAACTCTAAGTAAGCGTCTTCAGGTAAGAAGCTGAGAACACTTAATTCTTCACATTTATCCTTAAGATAAGTGTTGATTCTTCTCACTATGGCAACATAGTCTCCAATTTTTAGCTCTTCAGCGTTTTTCCAAAGCAAATTACTATCTTTTAGAACTAAGAATTTGTGATCGGGTGTACATTTAATATTGTAGCCTAGAGATGTTTCAATGAAATACCCTTTTCCTTGGTAATCTCTTATTAACACTTCGTTAAACGATGATTGTTTAAGTTTTAGATCTTTAAAATCTAAGCAGTAAATGCTATTCTCCTTTTGTATATTTACAATTTTCCTCCAACCATTTGTTGTTAATACCATAGATTCCGGGGAAACACATACAACCGCTTTTAATAGTCCCTTCTTTAACTTTTCTTCAACACTTAACCTAATGTCTCTGCTTAGGCTGCTGTGATGTGCTTCAACTAGGTCTGCGTCTAAAATACCATTGGTTTTGAAGATTTTTCTTAGCTTGTAAACAACTCTCTCAGTAGCGCTCCTAGTATTGGTAAAGACAAGTGCTGTTCTATGATTCCTTATGATCTCCACTAATGTAGAATATATTGCTTCATTAATTTCTTCAGCTGTAGCATAAACTATGTCCTTTAAGGGGCTAATAACCTTAATGCTTATTGGTTTAGCAAATCTGGCATCAACTATTCTGCATTTCCTAGGTCTACCATTAGAGTCGTAGCCTACAAGAAACTTAGCAACTTCAATTAATGGGGCAATTGTTGCACTAAGCCCTATCCTTATAAGAGGTCTTCCAACATAGTGTTCAAGTCTTTCAATAGATAAGCTTAAATGAACACCACGTTTACTACTGCAAAGCTCATGAATTTCATCTACGATAACCCATTTGACATCCTTAAGTAATTTTCTAAATCTAGGAGCTACTAAGGCTATAGCGAAACTTTCAGGGGTAGTTATGAGTATATGTGGTGGTTCTTTAAGCATTTTCTGTTTCTCATAAGGACTAGTATCGCTTGTTCTAACAGCAACCCTAATTTTTAAACGACCATAACCTAGTTTTTCGCAGAACTCTTCGATCTCGCTAAGAGGTCCAATAAGGTTTCTTTTCATGTCATTGTTTAAAGCTCTTAAAGGACTAACATATACAACATAGACTTTATCTTCGAGTTTACCTTCTTCAGCTAAGCGGAAAAGTTCGTCAAGTATTCCGAGAAAGGCAGCTAAGGTCTTACCAGTACCTGTAGGTGAGGAAATCAGAACATTATTTCCCTTCTTAATTTCGGGAATAGCTTTTCTTTGAGGTGGAGTAAAGGTGCTATATTTGGATCTAAACCATTCTACAATATATGGCCTAAGTAAGCTAAATATTTCCTCATCACTATACTCCTTCTCAACAAACGTAATTTCTTCAACCATAAGTTTTACTCCTTAGATTTACCTGTAAGTTTAAGCGTGCCCCAGAGATTGCATGCTTCTATAAGCCACCCAGCAAGTATTCTAGCTATCCTACGCCTAGCTTCCTCTACTTCAAACATTACACCATATATTTCTTTTAAAGCTCTTACTGCTAATTGCCCATCAACTCTACTAATCATATAGTTTTCTAAGTAATTAAGTAAATCAATTAAGCTAATAATACCTTTAGAGGAAACGTAGGAGAGAACAGCATCAAAATCTTCGCTTCTCAAAGTAGCTTTCTCAGCAAGTTTCTTATCCTTACTCTTAGCTAACTCCCAATACTTAAATAATGGCTCATAGTCAGGTACTATAGTGCCGCTGGCTAGTATGGGTTTCCTCTTATTAGACATTAATTTGAACCCTTCAATATTCCTCTACTTACCAAACCATTATATACCGATTTAAAATATTTAGAACTTAGCTTTAAGCCTGAGGTTAGATGTTTAGTGAAAATAATCGTGTTAGACCTCGACATGACATTAGTAGATACACTAGAAAGGTTTTTCATAGTATATAATAGAACTAGAGAGATTTTCGGGTTAAAGGGAATTTCGAGAGAAGACTTCATAGACTACTTTAGAAAAGACATGCTAAGCCAAATAATACCTGAAAACGTAGATAAAGTAAAGTTTTGGAGAACCTTTAGAACGCTCTATGGTACACTATTTACGGAAAAAGATAAGCCCATGAAAGGCGCATTAAACGTCTTAAAATGGTTAAAAGAGAACAATTATAAAATAATAGTCACTACTGGTAGAGAAGTCGATCCAGAAAAAATATGGGCTGAACTTCGTAAATATAGTATAGCAAAGTATATTGACGAAGTCTACACAATAAAGCAGCAAAAACCTGAAGAAGAAGACATACTTTTCTCAAGAAAAGGCCTATTAAATCGGATAATAGAAAAGCACAACGTTAAACCTAGTGAAGTTGTTTTTGTAGGAGACTACTGGGTAGATATGGAGGCAGGTAAAGCTGTCGGAACAATAAATATAGCTGTACTTACAGGTCTAAAAGATGCTAAACTTTTAGAAAAACATGGAGCTCATGTCGTAATAGAGGGTATATGGGAACTACCTAAGGTATTAACGTCTCTTCTGCAGAAAAACATAGCCAAGGAGAAGAGAAACAAACAGCCAAAAAAGGAGAAATAAAGCATCTAACATTGATACTTTACTTTCAAACTCAATTACAATTTTCCCTAAAGTTAGAACCAAGTTTACCGAGGAAATGACCAATACGAAAAAGAGCAGCAAATAGTAGAGTCTTCTTAACTTCTCTAGACGGGATTTGCTGTTGGAATATTCTTTAATCACATTTTAAACCCTAAAACCAAATATTTATTTTCCGAAAAGAGTACTTAAAGTTCAAGGTGTTAACCCTGTGTATGCTAAAAGACTATCTAAAGTAAAGAACATACTATTTAGTAAAAACCTTGATTGTTTGCTCTTAACTGATGCTTCAAACATCTTCTACATTTCAGGGTTTAAAGGCTACGAAGGAATATTTTTACTGATACCTAAGGATAAAGAGCCCACATTATTTGTTCCTAAATTAGAATACGATAGAGCTAATGAAGAATCTAGAATCCATGTAGAACATTATGAAAACTATAAGAAAGCGCTCATAGAAAGTATAGAACGTATTGCATGTAGGAAAATCGGAATATGCTATAAACGTGTTCCACACCATATTGTGGTTTTAGTAAAAAATAAGATCAGCAATGTGAATGTAATTGACATTTCTGAAGACATAGCAAATATTAGGATGATAAAAGATGATGAAGAAATAGAGCGGATAAAAAGAGCAGTTGAAATAGCCGAGAAAGGTCTTGAAGAAGCACGAAACATTATAGGGGAAGGCGTAAGTGAGCTTGAAGTGGCTGCAAAAGTAGAATACACTATGAGGATAATGGGTTCTGAGAAAACACCCTTTACAACAATAGTAGCTTCAGGATCCCATGCAGCTTTACCTCATGCAGTAACCTCTGATAAAGTTATTCGAAGCGGTGAAGTAGTAGTTGTAGATTTAGGTGCTACGTTTAAAGGCTACGTAAGCGATTTAACCAGGACTATAAGCGTAGGTAGGGTGCTTGAAGAAATTAAGGATATGTTTCAAGCCGTTCTAGAAGCACAAAAAGCAGCTATAAAAGCCATTAAGCCTGGAGTTAAAGCTGCTGCTGTCGATAATGAGGCTAGGAATGTTCTTAAAGAATACGGCTACGAAAAATACTTCATCCACGGAACAGGACACGGCATAGGAATAGATGTTCATGAACCTCCAGCATTGAGAAAGGAAAGTAACATAGAACTTAAAAAAGGCATGGTAGTAACAGTAGAACCAGGAGTTTACGTTAAAAACCTAGCAGGGATTAGAATAGAAGATGATGTAGTAGTTACCGATACAAGTTACTTTGTTCTTTCAAAGTTTGAAAGAAACCTGGTCGAATAACCATGAACTATAACGTTGAAAACGTCTTTTATGTGGCAAAGGAAGTAGCTGTGGATGTTGCGAAATGGTTAAGGGAAGTACAAGGCAAAGTAGACAAGTATGAGCCAGTAAAATGGGGTAGAGAAGACGTAACTAGGAAGATAGACTTAGAAGCTGAAGAAAGAATACTCAACGGGTTCCTAAGAGAACACATTAAAATACACTACGTTAGCGAAGAACGAGGAGTAATTAGGACATGTGATAAACCAGAGTTCATAGTGATAGCAGATCCGCTAGATGGTAGTAACAATTATGTAGCTGGAATACCGTATGCTTCAGTAAGCATTGCCGTAGCCAAGTACACAAGAAATGCTAGACTTTCCGATATTGGAATAGGCATTGTTGCTGAAATTTTTAGAGATAAAGTATACTATGCGATCAAAGGGAAAGGGGCTTTTGAAAATAATGATAAGCTTAAAACAGTAGACTTCGGTAAATACCCTTTCATATTAGGATACTTGAATAAGGAATCATACGATGTTTTTAAAGAAATAGAAAAAATATTCGGGCCATTTAAACTTAGGAGTTTAGGTTCTGCGAGCCTAGACATAGTCTATGTGGCTAAGGACATAGCTGCAGCATTTGTAGATCTTAGATCAAAACTTAGAAATGTAGATGTAGCAGCGTCACTGCTAATTCTCTTAGAATCAAATGGTAAAGTTGAAAGTTTACATAGAAACATAGCAGACATATCCATTCTCGATGTTGAAAAAATATACTCAATAATAGCGTATAGTGGAAAATACTATGAAGAATATAAGGTCATAGGGAAAATAGCTAGAAGGTATATTAAACCCACCCTAAATACTCAGCAATAATAGGTGTAATGTTTCCCTCAATTACACCAGCTATAAAGAAAAGTACAGCCAATGCAGCAACCAAGATGGCAGTGTTCGTTAATTCCTCTTCTAATACGTTGAGCGATATTATTCCCCTAATATATTTAAACATAATATAGCCGAGCCTTAACCCGGCAGCGCTTGCTATCAAGAAGGCTGGAATCTCTATAATACCATGAGGTATTATTATAGCCGATGCTTTAATAGGATTAGCTACAGTCGCATATACTATACCTATAACGTATCCATTAAATAATGTGGCAACGGCGGAAGGTACCGAGTAGGCAATACCGGCCATGGCTGTTGCTAAAGAAGTTTTCCAGTTATGGAAGAATATATCCAAGCCTAAAAAGATTCTGTTATAGATTTTAAACTCCGGATTCATTCTTCCCGGAACAATAATACCAGAGTTTATTATGATATCTCTTATATCAGGACTTACAGTAAGTAGTCCTAAAATTATTCCTGACATAAAAAGGATTATTGTTAATACTAAGGCTAAAAAACCATCCTTTGACGTTATAAACTTTCTTAGGTACTTATTTATACTAGCCATAATCTTAGCTATTTTAACTATTTCCCTTAACTCCATTATTCCGGCTTTCACTGGTGCAAAACTCTCATTAAAGTGATGTTCATAAACTGCTACAAGAAACATATTTATTATAGGTGTTATAGCTAAGCTAATTATTAATGCAAATAAGCTAGTTATGGTAACATAAAATATTTTAACTATTCCTTCAATAGCAACAGAAGCAATAGCTATTAATGATAATACACAAAGGTACAAAATAACAGAACCTACTTCTCTTTTAGCAATTCTTATACTCTTATAGACATTTAATATAGGGGTATCAGCATCTATAGCTGCTGCTATTGGTGCAAATATTAAGAGCAAATATAGAATAAGAGCTAAAGCTAATCCTCCTATGAAAGCTAATGCTGAAATACCTAACATTAGTTCGTCTATTCCATTCTTAATACCTAACGTCGGAATAATCTTAGATATGCTAAAGTAGAAGAGAATAAGTGAAGGCAATAATGGAGAAATAATTATGGAGTATGTTAAAATATTGGTCTTTAAGACCAACTTCCATCTATAAAACGCGTAACCTAGAAAAACTCTTAAGCTACTATCCCCCTCAATAAGTATTCTTCTCAAGTACGGAAAGAGACCTGCCTTAACAAAGCTATCAAATATTAGGATAACAATTATGTAAGCTGAAGCTGTAACAAATAATGTTACAATTATAGGATGTAATATTTCAGGATTAAGTAAATACTCATAATTCTTCCTAGATAATTCCTCTACAATTTTAGGTATTAAGTTGAATGCTTTAAAATAGCTTAGCAACGAGAGGAAGGATATGATGAATATGGCTTGTCCAATGACGAAACCTGCTTCATAAATCATAAATGGAATAATCATTTTTGGGTTACGTATAATATACTTGTACCCTATTTTTAGTATGTCAATAGGTTTTCTTGGAATATATTCTTTCTCCATGTCTTTCAACTCTTTCCGAAGAAATCGAGGAGAGTATATGTTTTGTTACTCCTTAAATTTTCTCTATAAACCTTAGCGATTATTTCAAAATCTTTTTCCAATACAAGTCTAAGTCTAGGGTTATAGAGGGCAGCCGCTGGATGATATGTAGCAATAAGTTTTACTTCTAAGTTATTTAAATAAGCTATTCTAACACTACCATGTACTTTAGCCATGCTGGCAAAATGCAAACCAGTAATTGAGCATAAGGTTTTTGTAGAAACCCTACCTAAGGTAACAATGATTTTAGGCTTTATCAACATTATCTGCTTAATTAGGTATGGTAGACAAGCCTCAATTTCATCATCATAAGGTTCTCTATTTCCAGGAGGCCTGCATTTTACAACATTAGTTATGAACACGTTCTTCCTACTTATCCCATTATCTTCTAAAAGCTTTGTTAGAAGCTTACCGGCAGCTCCGACAAAGGGCCTGCCCTCCTCATCCTCCTTGGCACCAGGCGCTTCACCTATGAACATTAACTTAGTGGTTAATGATCCTTCTCCAGGGACGGTGTTTCTTCTATTCTTATATAGTCTACATTTTCTACAACTCCTTATTTCTTCTACGAGAGCCTCCCATTCACTTACTGCCAACAAGCAGTACCTCTTAGAGCTGTGAGCTCAGAGGCCTACCTTACTCTATCATCTATTCATCTAATCCTAGCCTGTTCATCACAGCATACGTCTAAGAACTTATCATACAGTACTGCAATTTTAACTTTAGCGAGGACTGTATTATGGAGAGGCTTAAGTATGCAACATTGAAGGAAATAGTGTATACGCTCCTACACTTGATCCCTCCAGGCAAAGTTACTACATACAAGATACTCTCAGAAATAGTAGGGAAAAGTCCAAGACTTATAGGGAAAATACTTTCAGAAAATAAGAACATAATAGTAATACCGTGTCATAGGGTTGTGAAACATAATGGGCATATAGGAGGGTATAGTTTAGGCATAAGATTTAAAGAAAAAATACTGGCTCTTGAAGGTGTTAAAACGTATAAAAAGAACAATGAAATTTTTGTTAAACACGAACACATTATTGACCTATTGAAAGTCCTAGAACTTAGGTAGCATAACACCTCTTTGACCTTGATATTTGCCAGTATAAGGTTTTTCAACAGGACTAGTAAGTTTAGCAAACACTACATGAATAAACCTCTCACCCGCATAAAGCTTTACAGGAAAAGCTCCTCCTACAAGCTCTATAGTTAGCTGTCCTTCAAAACCACCGTCAATTATTGTATTGTGTGTTACGTAAATACCAGCTGCATAATGATGAGTAGGGGTTTCCCAATCTACTATTTTACCTCCATCATGTCCATAATGTACTTTTTCAGTATACCGTACAGTATCCCAGAACCATTTAGACAAGCGCATTAAATCCCTTAAAGCGTCAACGTATCCTGGAGGTTCATATTCAAGGAGCTTCTTTACAACCAGTTCTATTCTATTACGCGGTATTTTTTGTCGTCTTATATAATTACTTATCTTCCTCCTAACGTCTATGTCACTGTATGGTAATTTCTTAAGAACCTCAATTATCGTGTAGTTCAATGGTATTTTGTCAAAGATTTCACGTTTTATTATAGGCTCAACAGGTTTTGAACAATATCTACCTACTTTATTTCTGAATAACTCAACGTTCTCTTTCCCTTGGATTATTATCTCATACCACTTCCAGATGGTTTTCTTAGCAATTACTCTCGACAATATACCTAGTCTTAGCAATAATAATTGTATTTGAAATGCTAAAACTCTGCTTGACGTAGAGAAGTATGTTGTAATGCTGCTTGAATAGCCCTCTGCATCAAAGAAACCGGCAATAAAACTAGCAATAATATTATTAGGTGACATCAAGATTTTTTCCGGTACTTCCCTAATAGTACTTCTTCTTAACCCGCTTTCAAAATTAAACAGGAAGGTCTTAGCAAGTATTGTTGGAAAGCATAGCCTATATTTCTCCTTAACACATTCTATTTTGAGGTCATCCGCTAACAGTCCAAACTTCTTCCTCAATATGCTAACTATTTTTTCTAACATTTCACGGTTCTTATCTGTGAGACATAATCTGACATTTTTCCGGCCTTTGATTCTGCTTAAACCTCCATCTCCAACAATATATCCTACGATGTAAGCTATGTCTTTATCGATGCGTTTGTACAGTGTCGTAAGCGGCAAGTATTTCCCAGTCTTTTTTGAGTAAAACAACACTTCATTTAAGTATTCTTCGATAGGTATTTTGAGCATGGTAAGTAATTCTTCCAAAAACTCCCACTTAACACCATAGATACCGTTTAGGAGGTTAATAAGATATGACTTATGCTTATTAAACATCTTAGCAGTCTTCGATAATGTTAAATTGTACTCGTAAATTTTATCCCTTATTTTTGAAGAAAGTTTATTTGTGATTTTTACACGTAAGCTTGGGTATGGCTCTAATATTTGATATCCTATTGAAGTTTCTGGAAAATATCTTATGGTAGCTAATAAGTCTCCTTTATTTAGTAGAGCAGCATAAGCTTCCTCTATGGTTAAAGCGGGGTTAAACCTTAGAAACTTATGATTAGGTGTCGTTACAATTTCAGAGAGTTTAGTTCCAATTTTAATCATGGAACCTAAGTAATTATTTACATACTTTCTTGTTGGAGCATAGAAAGGAGCATTTGATTCAGCATCTATACTAAAAACGTTTTCTGCATTAATAGCTTTTGTAGGTCCTTTGAGAGGATCCATTACTATGGTATCTTCAGCTATACAAGGAGGAATGCTTAGTCCCAGTCTAGCGTATGTGCTTCTTAGATTAACAAAGCCCATAAGTTCAGGGGGTAATTTGATATACTCTAAAGTATGTAGTAGAACGCGCTCATTAGGTTCTATTATGAAGTATTCGCCTTTTTCAATAACGTAGTAATCGTTAATATTGGCGGCGCTTCTATAGTCAAATACCTTACTTATCTTTCTTAGTCTGGCTATGGTGTTTCCTAGTCTTAAATCTAAACCATTTTCTCGAATTATTTCCTCAGAAAAAGGTTCAATTTTAAGCCTTCCCGATTTGATATAGTTTCTTAAATCAAAATCGCTTAAAATCACTTCTAAAGTGCCTCCTTAATGAAAAATATGTTTAATGATATGGTTTGTTTTATTTCTTACTTTCTTAGACAACCTAATTCGTCCAACTTATAGTATATTTTCTTGACAACTTCGTATATCTGCTCTTCCCGCTTAGCTCCAGTTACTACCATTTTCCCTGAACTAAAGATTAACAATACAACTCTAGGCTCGCTCATTCTATATATTAATCCCGGGAATTGCTCAGGTTCATACATACAATTCTCTAACATTAGAGCTGCCATTTCTAAGTTTACTTCGACACCAAGATTCGCGGAAGCAACTATGTTCTGAATTTGAACTTTAGGCCTACCCGTGACAATGATACCGTTTTCCTTAAGAACCCTAATTATTTTCTTAACAGCTCTCTTCAAATTATCTACACTTTTTGCTCCAGTTACTACCATTTTCCCTGAACTGAAAATCAACGCTGTTACTCTTGGTCTTTCAAGCCTGAATACTAATCCTGGAAATTGCTCAGGATTATATTCGACTGCGGGAATTGCTCTCTCGATAGCGTGTAAGTCTATTCTCTGTTCGAGAGTCACAGTTGAAACAATATTTTCTATCTTAACGCTAATTCTAGGTGTCCGCATAAACATCAACTCTTACAGAACTGCCTACAGTGTTTTTAAAGCCTTATAAACTCTTATAAATTTACCTTCTATAGTTACCTAGCAAATACTCTAAAAGTGTCCCATGGAGGCTAATGTTCCGAGATTTGGTAATTCAAGTAAGCCTAAATTCTCATCTACAATGTAAGGTACTAGTTCTTCAATTAAACAATACTTCTTAACTATAGGCGACAAGTAACTTTCCCTATCAAGCGTCAATACGTTGCCAGAAGCATAAATACTTAAATGAGGCATAATTACTATTTCCTGTCCAGTCTTCAACTTACCTACAACTACGCATGGAAACTTATGTGCAATGTCCAGCTCGTCTCTTAAAACTATAGCTGGATGCTCATGACCTAGTATTATTAATTCGCCGCCTAGTTTCTTAGGGTCAACATCTATATGGCCGTGGGTTATAGCTATGTCATCTAGTACTAAAATATCAATATAACCTACACCTAATCTACGAAGCAGCGGTGAGATAAAGGTATCATGGTTCCCTCTAACAACCGTTATATGTTTTACATTTTTACTTCTTAGTAAACTTATTAGTGCTGATATTTCTTTTCTTTCCTGTTTAAGTAGCTTAGTAAACTCGTGTTTAATATCACCATTTATTATTATCCATGAAGGTTTGATTATAGAAATTATGTTACTTACTTTTTCAGCGATTTCTTTAAACTGCATTTGAGGAACGTAAATACCTTTAATTGCCATGGCTTCTTCAAAGCCTAAATGCATATCAGCAATTATAAGAGCATCATACCGGCTTAAATATAAAGCTGGAAATCCCTTCACTATGTAGACGTCTCTAATTAGTTTAAAGAGCATATTAAATCACGACATACAAAAAGAGGGAAAATGTGGCGGGCCCGCCGGGATTTGAACCCGGGACCCACGGGTTTCTCCTGCTTGCCCCCTACCCCCTATGCTTCATAAGGTCATACGCATTTTTAACGATTACTCATTATGTTCCCACGTGGCGGCGTTAAGTAAACTCTATAATGAACGTGCATTTTGTGTTTCCTAAAGCCCAGCATTTAGT
>CAZBXI010000026.1:16831-21070 GCA_964496035.1 uncultured Desulfurococcales archaeon | reverse complement strand
GTTACTGCTAGAAGACATTACCATAGAAAACACTTTGAAATATTTGTTTTCCTTAAAGGTATAGGGGAAATTATCGTAGAGCAAAATGATATCATAGAAAGAATTATTGCTAAGAAAGGAGACATTGTAATAATTTACTCTAAAGAAAAGCACACTGTCAGGGCAGTAGGTGGTAACCTAGAAATTTTTGTCATAAAAGTACCAAACATACCGGAAGACAAAGTAATAGCGTAGGGTCTACACATTATGATGTACATTAAGAACCTCGACAAACTACTAGAAAATACTAGATGTAGTAAATGTAGAAAAGCTAGAGAGATAGTGTTAAGAACACTAAATAAAGCATTAGAAGAAGCTAACCCGCAAAAAGCTGTACGTAAATCGCTGAAAAAGATGAGAAGAGGAGTAATTGAAGTATGTGGTAAATTATTCTCCTACAGAAAACTATATGTTATCGGTTTTGGTAAGGCATCAGGAGAAATGGCTTTAGCTATAGAAGAAATTATAGGAGAGGATATTGACAAAGGAATAATCATAGTTCCCGAAAACATCGCCCATAGGTACAAGTTCAAACATTTAAAAACTCAGGTCTCCACACATCCTATACCAAGTATAAAAAGCCTAAAAGCAGGTGAAGAAATAGTCAACATTGCTCAAGAAGCAGGAGCAGAAGATTTAGTTTTAGTTCTTATTTCAGGTGGAGGATCAGCTTTAGTTGAGGTTTTAAGGCCGCAAATAACATTAGACGATTTAATTGAAACAACAAAACTATTGTTAAAATCAGGTGCAAACATTGAGGAAGTAAATACCGTTAGGAAGCACTTATCTCTGTTTAAAGGCGGATGGCTCGCTAAAATGATTTACCCTGCTAAAACAGTTTCCTTAATAATATCTGATGTTGTAGGAGATCCTATAGAATTTATTGCCTCAGGGCCTACAGCTCCCGACACTACAACGTTTAAAAATGCCCTAGACATATTAAGCATGTATAATCTTGTAGATAAAGTACCTAGAAACGTTTTAGACTTAATTGTTGAAGGCGCTAAGGGATTGGTTGAGGAAACCCCTAAACCTGGAGATGAAATATTCAAAAAAGTCTTTAACTTCATAATTGCAAGTAACAAAGAATCTTTAGAAGAAGCAAAAAAGTACGCTGAAAAAACCTATGGGTTAAACGCTTTAATTTTAACAAGTAGAATCCGAGGCGAAGCTAGATACGTAGGCTTAGTTATAGCTTCAATATTAGAAGAGATATTCAAAGAGAACATCCCATTA
The DNA here is from genome assembly GCA_964496035.1 of uncultured Desulfurococcales archaeon. Taxonomy (GTDB): domain Archaea; phylum Thermoproteota; class Thermoprotei_A; order EX4484-217-1; family EX4484-217-1; genus EX4484-217-1. Next base: position 19,795 of record CAZBXI010000026.1, on the reverse strand, counting down.
AAGAAACCTGCCCTAATACTCGCTGGCGGTGAAACAACAGTAACCGTGGTTGGCAAAGGGAAGGGAGGTAGAAACCAAGAACTAGTTCTTTCAGCAGCGAAGACAATTAAAGGCTTAGACGGCATAGCATTTGCAAGCATAGGCTCAGATGGTATTGATGGAGTAACAGATGTAGCTGGAGGTATTGCCGATGCACATACATTCGAGAAAATACGTGAAAAAGGATTAAGCATAGATGAAGCACTTAAAAATAATGATAGCTACTCCATATTTAGTGAAATAGAGGATTACGTTTATACGGGACCTACTGGAACAAATGTTAATGACCTAATGGCTGGTGTTGTCCTGAAATGATCGAGTTAAAGAAGGAAATCTATGAGAAACTAGTAAGCGAAGCAGAGAAAATAAGTAATGAAGAAATAAGGAATATAACTTTAAACATTCTAAAGGAACCTAAAATAACATTCACCAAAGCGGAACCTAAAATAAGCTTACATGAATCCCCAGCAGCACCTAAGAAACACCATGCCTATCCCGGAGGACTTGTGGAGCATACGTGGGCCGTTTTAACAATAGCCAAGAATTTAGCTGAAATATTTGAGAAAACATATCATGTGAAAGTTAATAGAGACCTAATAATAGCTGCTTCAATACTTCATGACATCTTCAAATTCTACCAGTACGAGAAAGACCCAATAACTGGAGGTTTTAGACCGAGAAGCGATTGGTATCTTAGCCATCAATTCTCAATAATAGCTGAGCTTTCCTTTAGAGGAGCTCCTGAAATACTTATAAGATGCTTAGCTGAAATGCATGGAAGCGTGCCAACAAGTATGATAGAATCTGAAATAGTTAAGTTTGCTGACTCTGTTGATGCAAAGTTTGTTAGCAGAATCCAAGATATAATATGGGATTCATGCAAAGACATAGAATTACTAACTGACGGAAAATATATTGTTCAAAAAACATACCCTCAAATCCTCATGAAGAAGACTATATTTGAATTAGCCAGAATATACTATGAGGAAGGGAGAGATAAATTAACTGAGTATATAATTAGGGAGCTTGGAATAGAGCTTTGAAGAATGAGAAAGGAGAGATGTGTGGCGGAGGCGGGGTTCTCGAGCTAACTCCTGCCCTCACACTCCCCCTGCAAGGGGGTGTTAGGCGGAGTTTCTATACCACTTTCCTTTATTTGTTCGGACTAATATAAACTTTTAAATAAGTATAGTAAAATGCTAGGTAGTTTGCTTCTAGAGTGTTTAAACATTAACTAAGAAGGGTCGAAAAAGTAATACTTAAGATTTTTTAAAACATTTACAACAATTTTTGATATTAACGTTTATTTAGGTATTCCTCGAATCCAGCATAAGTTTTTCTATAAAGCTCAGTAGATTCTAGTCTTCTAATATCTCTCTTATATTTAATAGCATCACCTACCGTATGGTATCCTTTAATCTTAACCCACTCTTTTATCGGTATACCGTGCTCTTTCTGTATTCTATCTCTGTAAAGGTCGGGTAGCACATTAAATGTACAGAATGGTATGACTTTACCTCCTGGGACTAGGTAGTGTATGGCACAATGCAGAACTCTTTGTACATCGTAGTTGTATAGATCCATGAAGTGCATCATTCCTAGATAAAGGAACTTGTAATGGAATTCTCCTAAAGCTTCATAATTATGTCTTACGAATATGTTGAATATGAGTTTCCAGAGGTTAATGTCTTTGGGTTGTTTTTCATTATCTATAAACTTTCTTAAATTGTAAAGTATTTTTAACCCAACAATGTATTTGTTCTTGCCTTTTTCAAGTTCATCTGTCTTCTCTTTAAGGTATTCAAAAAATCCTTCAACATCAACAAACCTCGTTATCGGCGTAAACTCTATTTCACCACCGCTTCCTCTTTTAACATGCACGTATGTTGCCATTCCGCATGCTGGATGAACGGTCATGTGCATCTTTTCCTCTCCGCTAAAAAGCTGAATGAACCTCGAAATAATTACCGTTATCGGGACAGGATACCATGCATCCCTATCTATTTGGCCATCAGTTTGTTCTTCAACGAGCTTTATAACTTCAGGTATCGTTATCCTGTATTTTTCACGCTCAGACTTAGGCATTTGACCTGTCAGAGAAACGGGTTGGAAGTTTACTCCTCTAACTATGTCGATGTTTTTAGCTGCAAACTTAACTATAGCTCCAAGTTCATCAGTATTCCAGTTTTTAATTACAGTCGGTACTAAGACAACGCTTGTCATGTGAGCTTTTCTAAAGTTTTCAAAGATGAAGGGTATTTCCCAATGATTCTTATGGTTAACTGCAGGGCTAATTCCATCAAAGCTTAGGTAAATGGTGTTAACGCCAGCTCTTCTAAGCTCGGTTATGAGCTCGTCTCCACCAGCGTAAGCGAATCTTAAGCCATGGGTGTTAAGCTGTATGTGCCTTATTCCCTCCTCTCTAATCATTTTAATTACATCTAGTAGGTCATCTCTTAAGCATGGCTCTCCTCCAGTAAGTTGAACAGCTAAACCACCGCGTGGGTATTGTTTCTTAAGACTACGAATCATTTCCCTTAATTCTTCAAGCGTTGGCTCATAAACGTAACCTACCCTTTCAGCATAGAAGAAACAATTACTCACAATAATACCATCATTAACTAGGAAGTTATGATCAGGGCTTTCTACTTCTAAATCATATACCAAACCTTCATAGTCTTCTACCCTAATAGAGACTACTTCGTCTACTATGCAGTCACCTACTTTACTTATTCTAACTTCCCTTCTTCCACTTAAATTGCTAATCTTCTTCATATGATTAGTTCTTAAATCTATTAAGTTCACTAATTTAACCAAGTCTTTACCAGCAATGTAAAGTTTATACAGGTCATGTTTTGCAAGCTTGTTCTTATCTTTAGAAACTTTCCTTATTCTTGAAAAGATGCCTAAGCTTGCTAGAAGATA
>CAZBXI010000026.1:0-16731 GCA_964496035.1 uncultured Desulfurococcales archaeon | reverse complement strand
TATCTTTAGAAACTTTCCTTATTCTTGAAAAGATGCCTAAGCTTGCTAGAAGATAACTTAGGTCTCTTATGAGACCTTTAGATGTCGAAGCGTATCCTATGCTCAAATGTCTTTTGCCTTTAATAACATATCCATCACCATTAAATAAACTACTTAATAGAGCTATTTTAGCATCTAATGGGAATTCGAACACCTGTTTAGGAAGCCTTTTATTTGGTGCTTTTTCAGGGATCTTGAATATATACTTAAATATTAGCCTTAAGAGTCTACTCCCTATAACAATTTGTGGAGCCTTGCCTTCCTTCAGCAGAATGCTATATGGTAATCCAAGAGATTCCAGCGCGGATATGATCTCCTTTATAACTTCTTCGTCTTTGGCTGTTATTCTTAAATCCTTGCTAGTATAATGACCGTCTGCTATGAAATAACCTATAAGCTTGGCTAATTCTGGGGTAATTTTAAGAATAGTGGGCATCTTGTATGCTACAGCATTAAGCCCTATATAGCATAGCTTCTGATCGTATTGAATACAATCAGTACTATACAGTACTTCGAGTGGAACGTATTTTCTTCTTTTCCATAAGTATGTTTTATCTCCATAATGTTTCTTAAGATCTCTTGTTTTCATGTTAATTATATTATGGACATAGATCCTTCCATAATATTCTTTAGGGATATTTCTTAGTTCACTTATTAGATTTACCGAGCTAAGGTTATGTTTTATCTCGGGTATTTTAAACATAGAAAGTAACTTATCACCTATGGAAACATGTTCTGCTTCTTTCTTAACTAAATGGCCGTTCTCATATACTATAACTTTATGTTCTGGCGTAACTTTAATTTCTCTTCCTGACTTCGTCCTTATTACATATACTTTACCCTTATACTTTCTCCTCAAAATCTTCTTAACCTTAGTCCAAACAAGTTTACCCTGAGAGCTATAACTTAGCACTTCTAGATTTTCAGGAATTGAATATTCGCCTTCAATACTTCCAACTCTTACCTTGTGCGGAAATACTCTGCTGCTTGCAAGTTCCTCCATGCTTACTAACTTAACAATACCATTTTCTCTTACAAGGATTTCTTGGTCTTTAGGTAAGCAATACCAGCAGCTTAGATCGCATCTATTAGTTAAAACAATGTTAGCTAACGATGTATAGGTCATGTGATAAGGGCACAGCCCACATGTGAAAGGGCAAGGAGCTTTTGCTTCAGTATAAACCACTTTTATTGGTTTTGCTTTCACTTCATATCTTAGTGCTTTATAGAATAGTTTAGCATCGCCCCAGTATATTTCCTCAACTTCTCCATGTTCAGGACATATTTTTCTAATCCATATTTTCTCATCTCTTTCAAAAATTATAGCTGGAAGAAGCCTATAACACACCGGGCATAGGGAGATCGTTCTTCTTACGAGTTCTTCTCCTTCCCTAAGTTCAGGTATTGGACCCCCGAGTTTGAAAGTACGTCCGAAAGCATTGAAACTTTTTTCAATAAACCTTTTTCCGTAAGCTTTTTTCATGAAAATTACCTCAAATATACTATCACATACTCGATTCCTATAAAATAAAAGCTTTCCCTAATTGACAATATGGCTACTACATTTAGAACTATATTACGGATAAATCGAAATGCCCAGCTACTGGTAATGGTGTACACATTAGAACATAGCCCAGCCTAAGCGCATGCGTTTTCACTAATGCGTAACGGTCTTTAATTCTCGAAATTAAATGCCTATACTCGCTCGGAATATCTAACTTGTCTATTACCGCTGGATCCATTCTGAAAATAACTTTTGTATTAGCTAATTGCAAAACGATATCGTGAACGTCTTTTGGAGAATGTGTGGCAAATATTATGGATAGCCTTCTAGCTCTACCTAACCTAGCAATGGTAGCTAACATGTTAGAGACTTGCATAACATATTCTCCTTCACCACCCCCTGCTGCTGGGAAGAATCTATGAGCCTCGTCAACAATTACTATGGTTGGTTGTGTTTTTGCTCTTTCAGCGTATCTTAGCATTTTCCACATGAACACCTTGTACAGTATCCTTAAGGCAACAATGTTCTCAACGTTGCCTGAAACAAGGGGGACATTTTCTTTGAGAAAAGCAAGGTCGACTATTATTAGTTCATTTTTGGAGTTTTCTAGAATCGCGTTTAAGTTTGGTTCACCAACAATCTCATTCCCCAAGATAACATCGAAAATCCCGCTATCATCAAGTACGCCAAGAGATCGTACAATGTTTTCTACAGTGCCTTTATGTACACCTAGTCTAGAAAATACTATGTTATATGCTTCACTACCCTTCTTGAATAATGCTTCTCTTAAAGCTTCTAAAAAGTCTGTTAACGTTGTTAGTTTATACCCGTATTCCTCAAAAGCATTTATTATCCTAGGTAAGTGGTCTCTTGCTTGACTAGTTAGGAACGGATTCAGAATAGCTAACTCAGGGCCTTTAAGCTCCTTAAAACTGAAAGCATAAGGTATTAACGTTAAATACGTTCTCTTTGTACCTGTTGAAGTGCTATATGTTAGTTCGACAATTATTCTTCTTAAGGGACCGTATCCTTTAACTTCAACATCAATACTGCTTACAACTCCATTCAGTATTTTCTCTACGATACTAAAGTATGAGGATTCAACATAGTACTTACCTAGAACCTCCAAGTATTCATTGATTGTACGTGGTTTACTTCCTATTCTTTCACAGTATTTTCTTAGTTTTTCACAAAGCTGCTTCGTTACAGGGATTATTATTTTAGCTTTAGATATGTTCCTAATGTTGCCAAACACCTTCTCAGCAATGAACTCCTCTGTTTCAACGTTTTTCTCCAGCTTCCATACGCTTTCTAGAACCATGTGAACATAGTCTTTAGTAGAATCTAACACAACTATCGTTGGTTCATAACCTTCCTCTACGCTAAAGCTTAACTTATTAAGTAGCGCAATAATGAAGTTCTTAATGAACGTTGTTTTACCTGCTCCTGTTGTTCCTAAAACAAGCATATGCTGGTAAAGTGCATGTAAAGGAAGTTTAATTTTTACATCTAAAGGTTTTTCACCTATAGCTAAAAGACCAAGAACAACACCTTCCTCAGGTAGTCCAAGAATTTTCTCGAAAACTTCAGGGTTGGGCTTTATTATTGGGGATTGAGGTTCGATAACATATGCTGCTGCTTTAACCTCATCTTTTTCAGGGTTCCATGCTAATAGAGGTTCGGCAACTACTCTAGCCCTAGTTACTAAGCCTGATGCATCTAGTTGTGTTTGTAAAGCTATAGCTTCAGGGATGCCCAGTTCTGACATTACGTCGCGTCTTTCAACATTCTTTATTCTTAAACTAACTACCTCACCTGTTTTCACATCTACTGCTGCAAGATATGATCCGGCAACAGAAACTTCTTCATGACTTCTAAAATACTCTAACGGGTCAACCTCGAACTGAACTAAGGAACCATCACTTCCTATCCTTGAAGGCGCTAGCCTACTTACAAATCCAATTATTTTACCATATTTTTCAGCTTTCTTCAACGCTTCTTCAAGCTTACCTTTAGCTTCTATATATGCCTTGTTTAGCTCTTCAATACTCATTTCGAGGTCAACTCCTTGAACACGTATTCAACCATCAATCTACTTTCATATGTTAGAGGTATTTTAGCTTCCGAGTACAGTCGTGAAAGGTATAGGAGTAAGGAAGCAGACCACTTTTTACACCTGGTATCTGCCAGTATAAGTGAGTAGGGAAGTGTTGTTGAAAAGTATACTGTATCCCCTACTATCCACTCAAAAACCAGGTTCTCATACTTCTCATAAGCCTCGTAAGGAACTTCAACTCTGAAAACCCTATATCCTACATCTAAATATGGGTGCTTAGGTATGATAACGTATGCTACTACTTTAGAAGGAGTATTTGGCACATCTATGTAAACCCATGAAGGCTTTATTAAGAAGGGCCCTATAATCTGCGGTCTGAGAGGATAACCAATTACACCTTTCTTCTTAGCATAATGGTAGATGGTATCTATTGCTGCAAGATCGGAACCCGTTCTGGAAACATCAACCCCTAGAACATTATTAACTTCAGACAAGTACTCATAAGATCTAGTAATTATTGTTGACTTCTCGAATCTCTTAACAATACCCACAACTGTTAATTCGTGTTCGAGGTTTTCCCTAATAGCTTTAACGCGGTCTTTAACCATAACTTTCCATGAAAGTTTATATTTCTCATCAACACCCGGATTCATAAAAACAGCTGGAGTATGGTACAAAGGACCATCAACTAGAATAAGTCTATGTTTTAAACCGAAAACTTCAGTTAAAGCCGCCTTAATAGCACCATCCTTTAAAACTTTATTTTCTAAGTTCGTTCTTACTTCGTCAACTATTTGACTCCTATTGTAGTCTGGGTCATATAGGAAACCTGCTGGAGATCTCTGGGTAGCATATGGAGGCAGTTTAAGTTTAATGTTAGGAGCTTCAGGTGCAACGCCAATAAATGGCGGCTCTCTTTCTAATAGGACGGGGTATTTAAACCATAAATGCGGGTAATCTAGTATTACGCCAAACCTTTCGGAAACAAGAGAGACAGCTGCTATTGTTGTGAAGGCATATGCTGTACCTACGATTCTACTGCTACCGTCGAGAGCTAATATGGGGGGAGGTTTCTGTGGAGTAACTGGTTGAAGTATTTTTTCACCAATAAACTCTGTTCTCCTAGCTGAAGCCTCCCCCCTAACCTCTAGAAACTCATCTAGCCTAACCTGAGCATTCCAGAAACTAATGACGCCCTTGAGACCAGCTATTTCCCTAACAACTTCACCTAAACTTTTAATATCCAATACTGTTTTTCCTCTCAAATTCCCAAATATTATAGAGTAGTTATATAAGAGTATGCACGTAATCTTATAGCTAAGGAGATTATGGTTGAAGTGTAAAGCAAAATTCGGAATCATAGTCGTTAGTGATAGAATATATGAGGGTAAAGCCGAAGACTATAGTGGAAACATTCTAGCTAGAAACATTGTGGAAAAAGAAGATCATAAGGTAATATACTACAACGTCGTCCCTAATAGAAGGTTTAAAATTGAGAAATCAGTAGAAGAAGCTCTAAAGAAAAATGTTGAAGCAGTACTACTGATAGGTGGTACAGGGCTAGGACCTAGGGATATTACCGTGGATGTTATCGAAAACCTTGCCGATAGAGAAATTCCAGGTTTCGGAGAGGTTTTTAGGTACTTAACATTTACTAAGGAGGGAACTAAGACTTGGCTTACAAGAGCTACTGCATGCGTTTATAAGGGAACACTACTGTTTGCAATACCTGGTTCTCCTTCAGCAGTAGAGTTAGCTTTAAAAGAGATAATTTTACCAGAAATATGTCATGCAATAAACGTTGTTAAAGGGGTTAGTCACTGGGATGAAAAGCACAAAAGCAATAGCAGTAGCAGCAATTTACGCAGCACTATATGCAACAATAACCATAGCTGAAACCATGATTGGTGGAACATTAGCCTACGGGCCTGTACAAGTACGTGTAAGCGACGCTCTGCTACCCTTACCTATGATACACGGTATACCCGCTGCAATAGGGTTAGCTGTAGGGTGCGCTGTAGCGAACGCCTACGCTACAGGGAACATAATAGACGTAGTTTTCGGTAGCATAGCAAACCTTGTAGCAGGAGTTCTTGCAGCAAAGGTATCTAAAGGGAAACCTATACTGGCTTGTACATATGCTGTTATCGCAGTGACATTAATTGTTGGAAGCTACTTACCATTACTTTTCCCTATACCACTATGGTTATCATACATATCAATACTGATTGGAGAATCAATAGCAATATACCTGATAGGGTATCCACTATTAAGGATTCTAGCGAAAATGAGAGGATAATCCCATGAATTACACTATTATCGACACTTATCCTGCTTTTAGAAATTTCTGGGAAAAAGAAAGACAAGCCCATAAATGAGCAAATAGAGTCTTGGATAGAAGAGTATATGTCAAACTATCCCGAGCTTCTAAAGTTACAAGTAAAATGTTATAAAGATTTAAAAGTTGATTGGAGGAAAGTAGCTAAGGAAAGAATTTTTCCTAAAAATCCCAGACTACTATGTTTTGATGGAGAAAGCGAGAAATAAGTTATGTAAAATAATTCCTGAAGCATACAACGATTTCACAAAATTCTGGAATCTCAATATAAGCATAGTATTCGTAATTTACGTAGGGTTAGGTTGTGGAGCAGGATGGGCTACTAAATACTTGGGTTATCATGCAGTTCTGCTAGGGTTAGAAAACATAGTTGAGCTTGGTTGGACTAGCGCAAGAAGTTTAAAAGGTCTTTTACTTCATGAACTTTCCCATATAGCCCACATGGCGTTAAGGAAAATGGACCCAGAAGAATATGAAAGACTAACTAAAGAACCTTTGCTCTTACTTTATAGTGAAGGATTTGCGACCAGATGTGAACATCTAATACTAGGTAGAGAGGAATGGAGAATAGCACCAAGTAGGAAATGGCTTAAATGGTGCAGGGATAACATGTATTTCTTACTCATGAATACTTGAAACGGGTAAGAGAAGGTAAAGACGTAAACGACTTTCTTGGCTCATGGCTGAACATAAAAGGCAAAAGCCAAACGGGACACTATCTCGGTCATGAAATCGTGAAGATCATGGAAATCGAAGGCAAAAAAGCATAGAAGAAGTAGCCTCTATGAAATTAAACGATGTAAGGGAAAATGTTAAGAGAATATTGGAGAACTTAGCTAAAGTATATGAAGAGCAAAGAAAGTAATTCATTAAAAATAAGTGGTCAGTTCGCGGTAATTACATCACAAGTCTCTGGGGGGCAAGTGTCATCATTCCGTGCTAACATTACCTTACTGCTTATAGATAAAGCTATCTTTTAAATCACAGATGCAACTATTCTACAATTAGGTTATGGTAGTATGGGGAAGTTGATAGTTTACACTAATGCCGAAATATACACTATGGATCCTACATTTCCCAAAGTAAATAGTTTAGCCGTTTTTAATAGCAAAATAGCTGATATAGGCTTTAACCTTGAGGAGAAATACAGAGGAGCAAAGGTAATAGACCTTGGCGGTAAAGTTGTTCTCCCTGGGTTTATTGACACGCACATACATTTAACCTCTTTAGCCTTAACGAGGAGGTGGATTAATCTTAAACATGTCAAAAGCATTGATGAGCTGAAGGATACTCTGAGAAAATACAGTGTTAGGAATTATGAATGGGTTATTGGTAGAGGTTTTAACGAGGAACAATTTGATGAACGCGTGATCCCCACGAGGTACGATCTAGATGAAGCTATTCCAGATAAGCCTGTTATAATAATACGAATATGCGGACATATAGGTGTAGCAAATACTTTAGCCTTGAAGCTACTAGGCTATTATGATTTAATAAGAGAAGATGAATACTTAGCGCAAGGTATTCTACGTGAGAAGTTACTTAGCAGAGCACTAGAAAGCATACCTAAACCCAGTTTTGAAGAATTTAAAAACTTGCTAAGTAAAACAGTTAAAGAACTTTTAGCTCATGGTCTTACCACAGTATGCTCCGTATCAGCAACACCAGACGAATATTTAGCGCTCAGAGAAAACCTTGAGGAAACAATTAAAGTAAAACTGATTCCAGACATAGAGTATTTCGAATATTTCCGTAAACTAGATGCAAGAAAAATAGAGGTCATAGGGTTTAAAATGTTCGCTGATGGAAGTTTTGGCGGAAGAACTGCTGCTTTAAGAGAACCATATAGCGACGAACCAGAAAGTAAGGGGATTCTTCTTGCAACCCATGATGTGATTACTGCTAATATTTTGAAGGTTTCAAAACATGGATTTATGCTTGCAGTACACGCTATAGGAGATAGAGCTATCGAGGAAATAATCAAGGCGATTAGAGAAAGCAAGTTCGGAGAAAATGTGAGAATAGAACATTGCAGTTTAACACCACCTGATATTCTTCATGAACTTGAAGAGAACAGACCGTATGCTATCACTGTTCAACCTCACTTTAGAATTTCAGATTGGTGGCTTAGAAGCAGATTAGGTGAGAGAGTTAAGTGGGTTTACATGTTCAACACGCTACTTAAAAGAGGGTTTTTAATAGCCTCGTCTTCGGATGCACCAGTAGAACCTTTTAATCCAATACTTAACATTTGGGCTTCAGTAACTAAGGATGCTATTGGAGAATATGTTTCGAAAGATAATGCGCTGAGAATGTTCACAGCATACGCTGCTAAGGCTTTAAGAGAAAACAAGATAGGAATGTTGAAGAAGGGATTTAAAGCTGATTTCGTAGTTTTAAGTAGTGACATATACAAAGCTAGTGTTAATGATATTAAGAGGATAGAAGTTGAGGCAACTATTATCGAAGGCAAAATCGTTTATAGAAAATAAGCAGGGCTTATTAACGATCTTAGTATTAACAGCTTTTGTAACATATATTTTAGTGAACGGCTACTATATTATTACGTCATGTGACGACTACGTTAGTGATGAAGTATACTATGTTTCAGCAGCAAAAAACATTGGGCTATACATCTTCGGAGTAAATGTCATCGAGAAACCCTATCCTAACATACCTAATCCTAAAGGCAATTTAAACCTAGAACATCCACCATTAGCAAAGTACATAATGTTTCTATCCATGTTAGTTCTTGGAGATAATTCTTTAGCATGGAGAATACCTGGTCTCATAATGAGGGCAGCAATAGTTATTCTCGTTTATCTTTCCACATTAAAAATAACTGGTAGCTCATATTCTGCTATCTTAGCTTCGGCGATAGCAACCTTTGATCCTATACTTAAGCCGTTAAGCTTCATAGCTATGTTGGAAATATATTTAGCATTTTTCCTAACGCTCGCCTTCACACTTATACTTTATAGAAAATATCTTTCCACATATATAGTATTTGGATTAGCTCTTGCAACAAAATATTCAGCATTGTTTGCATTACCAGCGTTTACGTATATTTCCTTTAAAGAAAAATGTAGTTTAAAGAAGCTAATCCTAGGATTAATCCTTGTTGCTATAGTTTACTGTACAACATGGCTACCCCTTGTACTGTATTTTGCTTCAAAAACAGGTAGTATAGAGGAGGGAGTAGTCAGAGTAATTAACGAACACCTATTTGCTCTAAAATGGCATCTTTCAAGCAAAGGTGGTCACGGGTATTCAGCGCCTCCATGGGGCTGGCTCTATAATGAAAAAATATGGCCTATTTACGGAGGCTATGCAGCACATTCTAACACATATATGATAGCATTATTTCTCATATTGCCAATACTAGCTCTAATATTTAAAGCTAAGATTAGGGAGAAATACCTATACCCTTACTATTGGTTCTTAAGCGTATTCCTAGGTTTTACGCTAATATATTTCCTAGGAAGTACAACGCAGTTCATATTTTATGCAGCAACATATGAACCTGCTTTAGGCATAGGAATAATGTCGCTAATATTTCCAGTAGCTGACACTATAGAAAATAAAGTTACTATGTTAAAAAATAAAATTAAAGAGAGGCTTCATCGCGGTAGAGGGGGACCGTTAAATATACTGTAGCATCTGGAAATCAGTATTCACTCAGTTATCTTAAGGTATTCACGTACTTTAAACACTTACTACGTTCTTCGAAAAAAGGTTAGCAACGTCTATGTAAAGATTTTATTGTTACTGTGTAAGCGTTAATGCTAATTACATTATCTAAAGCTTAACAGTATTTTATATCTTGATCCTTCCCTCTACCGCTCTGCCATGATTATATCTGATATTTCTACCTAATAACCTTTTCTAACATACGTCGAAAAATTATTTACAATAATAGTCGAACTATTTTTTGCAAAGTTTATCTAGTTAAAGTCTAAATACTTTAAAGCTTAATTCATAGATGGTGTCAATATTAAGATGCTTACCGCAGCAATAGGTAAAGCACTTATTTCCCATATATGCAGAAAGGCATCATGTACCTTACCTAGTATCGAATATTTAGGTTTCCGTGGCCTATTAAAGGCATTGGGTACGGAATGTTCTCAAATATATGTACCTAAGTTAGAAAGAAACTATGTCGTAAATGTAAATGGAATAAAGGTAAAAATATCGCCTCTATCAAGGGAACAAGAGGGAATAATAAAGGAAATAAGTTACTACCCTTCAATAAGGAAACTTAGCTTCAATAGGGCAATGTATGAAAACGAAATAGAGAGCTATATGAGAGATGTTGTGAAGGCTTTGAAAACAATAGTTAGAAGATACTCGTTAAAGGAGGAAGGAGAGTCTCTTGTATCATTTATCCCATGGAGACATAGTAAATACGTAGTAATGGGAAGATACATCAAAGTCTTCTACATGCCTCCTTTAGGAGTACATTCTCTGAAAAGTAATGTTGAAAAAGTGCCTTTAAAAACAATATTAGGAAATAACATCAGCGGTAGTAGTTTCTCTATAAGCATCAGGAATGTGCATGAAATTCATATTAGCTACAAAGGGTATGAATGGATTTTCCATATAAGAGGAAGTATAAGAAAGGTACTTGGGAATGAGAATAGAGGATATGTTCTCATAAAATTAAGTAATAGCAAAAACCACGTACTACTAACACCCTCTATGGAGCTTTACATGCTATGTGATGGGTTTCAAGTAGAAACGGATCATGAGGGAGGATTACTAACATGGTTTACTCTATTCACAGTTTTGGAAGAAAAAATAGGTTATAATGAAGATTTTGACGTTTATGGGCCTCTATGGTTTGACTATGCCTCTTTAGATCATGGAATAGGTGTTTGCACTAAAGGAAAAGTTCATGCTAAGATTAGGGGATGTAAAATACTATTTAGTGAAGGTAGAGGTTTAACCGTTAAAATTCATAGAGGATCATGGGAGGAAGGTGGAGTAGGAAGTTCATGCATACAATCCATGGTAACGTTAAAGAAGGTGAAAATGGGACTAAAGAAGAGCATTACACTAATAGAATTAGTCCCTAAACATGTTATTCCCTTAGGTATTAGAGTGAGAAATAACATTATTACCCTCGAGCTATTCAACTTATCAACAAAACCTATACTTTCGAGGATAAGAATTCCATGGAAAATAGAGAACGCATATAAGGTCAGTATTCTCTCTGAAAGAATATTAGATGACATATCCTACGATTACAACATAATATATCTACCATTAACAGCTAACGAGTACGCCAAGTTGAAGATAAGAATTTCACCTATTATTATACTAAGGTAAGTTTATTTTTATTCTAAGCTTAGTAATTTCATCTACAACTTTATCCAACCTATGCCCTACCCAGTACTTCTTAATGATTTCTAGTTTAGCATGTGCTACAGCATACGAGCCTCTGAAACTTGGTGATGCTTTACACTCAACAATACTCCTAGCTGAAACATCATACGTGCCGATGTTTTTAGCTAGCGAAACTATTTCCTCCTTGTCAAACCCTATTAACGGCCTTAGAACTGGTATTCTTAAATCCCTGCTTATAACATAGATGTTGTCTAATGTTTGGGAAGCTACTTGCCCTAAACTTTCACCTGTAACTATTGCTTTAGCATTTTCAATGCTAGCTACACGTTCAGCTACCTTGAACATTATCGTTTTACAGAAGATGCAAGTATATTGTACTGGAATTTTTTCAACTATGTTTTCTAGAGCTTTTTCGAAAGGTATTTCGTAGAAGTAGAATTCAGCTTCAGGTGCCCAATCTCTAATTTTCCTGATAACATTTAACGCCTTACTTCTTGCCTTCGGCGTCGTGTATTTGCCTAGGTTAAAGAATAGGGGAATTATTTTCACGCCGCGTTTCATAATTAACCAAGCAGCTACGGGAGAATCAATTCCTCCTGATATAAGTGCTACAGCTTTACCTTCTACTCCATAAGGTAGACCTCCAACACCTTTCACTATTTCATGGTATATGTATGCTTTCCTTGATCTAACTTCAACATATATTGTCTTGGATGGTGCCGTTAGGTTTACTTTAAGTTTTAAATACTTCAACGCATTAAGCACATCGGCACCTAAAATTTTTTCAAGCTCCTTACTTGTTATAGGATACTTTTTCACCCTTCTTACTCTAATAGCGAAAGTTTCTCCTTCCCTTAAGATCTTGGATGAATATGCTACAACATTTTTCCTTAGTTCTGATAGATCATTGTTTATCTCAATGCTAGGACTTGTCGAAACAACACCAAAAACTTTAGAAACTATTTCTGATGCTCTTACAGTTTCCTCGGCTGAATCTAAGCGTACGAATATTCGTCCAGGTATTTTCCTTATTTCTAAAAAGTCAATACTATGTCTCTTAAGCTTATAAGCTATGCTATTGACTAATGTTTTTTCCATTAACTCTCTAACATAGGGGCTTTTTAACGTTATTTCGCCGTATCTAACTAAGACAACATTGTATTCCATATCAACCACATTACTGCCCATAAGACCTACATAAGCCTAGCGATTTACATAGCCGACATAGTATTCTAGAACATTCTTCGCTACTATAGGTTCCTGAGGCAAGTTTATCAGCGAGTAAATGTAATGCTTGGAAAGCTTTCTTGTTCTCAACAATTTCCTTATATGCTAATTTACCTCTTTTCTTCAAAATGTAGTTTGAAATAGCTGCTGGAGTTAAGCCCAATATTTTAGCTGTTTCGTATAGAGTAAGACCATATTCTTTTACTAGGATTTCAGCTAGAAGAGCTCTAATGGATGGCATTACTTTCTTAACTAATACCTCACAGGGAAGTGTAAGCCCCAAATATTTACACCGCGGATTCGAGTTTTCAGTACACTATACACTAAATGCGAGAACACTAATTATATTTGTCCAGGTAGCTAAAGGTTAATAGCTTGCTGTACGAGAGAATACTTGGTATTAGCTGGCCGATGAGGAATTACTCCCGGACCGTAAAGGGAGTGAGGTAAACTTACCCTTCCGAGGCTCACACAGTCTTATATCATTACCAAAACTGTTCATAGGTGATATTGTTGATCATACTAGGTAATGTTACACTCGATGACTTCATTTTAAGGAATGGTAGAACATACAGAGAAATCCTTGGAGGCCCCCCTTCGTACGCTTCAGTAGCACTTAACAGCCTATTCAACATCAAAGTAAAATTTTACAGTAGCTTAGGAAGAGATTTTCCGGAGAAGTACAGGCGAAGATTAGAGAAAGCTGCTGAAATGTTTACCATTGAAAGAGAAGTTACTACGAGATTTAAAATAGTTGATATCGAACCTAGAAAAATGTTCTTACTATCGTATTCTGGAGATTTAAACGATATTGATTTAAGCATAGACGATGTATTCTTATTTTCACCTGTTTTCAAAGAAGTTAAGCTTGAATACATAAATAAAGCTTACAAGACAGGATTTGTTATACTTGATCCTCAAGGGCTCTTTAGAAGGCTAAAGCCAAATAACGAGATATATCTAGATGTTTTTAATGAATTCGACTACATCATTAGAAGAACAGACATCCTACGCATGTCTATTGATGAATTTAAAACGCTAAGCCCTACTAGTATTAAGGAGAAACTAAGGGATTTCATTAGTAAAGGTGTGGAATTCGCTATAGTTACTTCAAGCAATAAAGTATACTACGCTACCCACGAAGGTTACGGAGAACTCCCTACATATCGTAAAGTTAAAGTTGTTTCACCTACGGGAGCAGGTGATGTATTCACGGCAGTACTATCGTATATCTACACTCAAACATCAGACCCCATAAAGGCTTTATCTTACAGCATTGTTGCAGCATGTTTATCTGTAGAAACCCTCGGACCAGTGGAAATCGATAAAGATAGGTTTTGGAGAAAACTTAAAGAATTTAAAGAGCTAGCTGAAGTGTAGCTCCCTACGGAACGGTATTTCCAATTGTTCTTTCTGATGCTTAAATATAGCCTTTAATAACATGTCCTCTCTTGGAACCCCAATAAACTCTACATTTCCGTTAATAACGACTACAGGAACCATTGTCACACCATAATAGTCTGCTATGTCAGGGTTTTCTACAGCTTCTACTATGTCAGATATGATTTTACCTTCGCCTGCAAAAGCGAACATATTTGCTTCTAAAGCAGCATAAGGGCAGTATGGGCATGTTGGCGTAACTATGACCTCGATATACGCTTTACCTTTTAACTGGTTTTTGAGCGCATCAATAGTTCTTGAAGATAACCCAGGGTTTCCTGTTGACAACCTTATTAATGTTTCTATTAAACCCTTTAACTCTTCTCCTGCCGGGATTCCCGTATACCTTATGTAACCGTTATGAAGTATTAGAGAAGGCGTTCTGGTAACCTTAAATTTTTCAAATACTTTTCTATCCTCACTTCTTTCCTCATAAAAGACCTTGATTACAACTTTCCCATTAGATGTCTCGCTTAACAATTTACATAGCTGAACAGTTGCTTCACAATATGCGCATCTGGGATCTTTAGTTACAAAAATCATACACTCAACAGGATTTACCATATCCTTTAGTGCTTCCTTTAGCGCCTCCTTAGTTTCCTTATCTACTTCTAAAGCCAATATAATGACCTCCTATACTCTTCACGCTTCTAAGCACTAGAGGTTTTAATCTTTTTCGCCGTTAATGAAGTTAATACTCTATTCCTCTCCTAGCTTTGACCCCCTTGTCAAAATAGTGTTTCACTTTAACCATGTTAGTAACTAAGTCCGCTACCTCTACGAGTTCTTTAGGTGCGTAGCGTCCTGTAAAAATTATTTCTACATTCGCTTTTTCGAGTTCGCTAATTACTTTCATTATTGAGTTTAAGTCTAAAATATTATATGCTAGCGCTAAGTTTATTTCATCGAAAACAACTATGTCAGGTTTTAAAATTCTTACTTTCTTTACAGCTAAATTGAAACCCTTTCTAATAACTTCAACATCCTCATGCCTCGGTTTTTCAAGAGGTATAAAGTATTTTCTGCCAGCCTGCATGAAGCTTACAGGAAATCCCTGCGAAGCTAAATACTCTAACATTATCTTCTCACCGGTTTCTATACCTTTAAAAAATTGCACGAAAAGTACTCTTTTCCTCCAACCTAGAGCCCTTAGCGTTAACCCTAGTGCTGCCGTGGTTTTACCTTTACCTGCACCTGTGTATATGTGGAACATTAGAAGATATCCTCCCTAGGTATGGTATTTGAGAATTTAATCTAAAAACGATTATACTTGCTTAGTTCCAAATTCTAATGTCCTATAATAGACTTGTATAGGCAGTATTTTAGCTGCCGCTTCTGCTGCTTCAATAACTTTTTCAGGTTTTGTTCTTTTCATTTTCCTATACTTCTCGTCTAATATGTTTTCATAAGGTATAAATTGTTGGACAACGAAAACCACTCGGCCTTTAGCTTTGGGGATAAACCTCTTTAAGGCGGTTGCTATTTTCTTAACATCTTCTACATCGATAAGGTCGGGGACCATTGTCGTTCTAAGCTCTAAGAAGGGTATTTTCATAGCAGCTTCTATACTTTCAACTATTCTCGGAATAAAAAGCTTAGTTATACTCTCTGGCAAGCCGATTACCTTGGAGTATTTCCCTACATCATCTAGGGGTGCTTTTACGTCTAAAGCTACATGGTCTAACATGCTAGTAAGTTTGCTTATTACATAGGGGTTTGAACCATTAGTGGCTATGCTTGTTCTTAAACCTAATTTTTCTTTAGAATATTTTAACAAATAAGCTAGAGGTCTATACTGTAGAGTAGGCTCTCCACCTGTAACATGGAAGAAATCTACAAAACCCATGACGTTCTCTATAGCATCAATAACTTCCTTTACATGTATTTTCTTACGTTCCAGACCTCTTGCTAATATGGAATTACTACACCATGGACAGTTAAAGTTACAGTAACTAGTCCATAGGGTAAATGATGAATGGTCAATTACGTCGACTAAGCTTACTTCCTCCCATCCAGCAATGTAAATATATTCTTCACTTACAGGTATTTGAGAAAATAGTTTACTTTCCAGGGACATTTAGCTTCCAGACACTCTGTATTGTACTCTAAGTTTAAACTCAGCTACTTTACCGATATTCCAGCTTCTTAACGGTCTATAGTAACCGACAATACGGCTCCATAGATCTACTTCATGACCACAATTAGGGCATTTCTCAAATAATCCTATTGCTCTCCATCCGCATTTTCTACAAACAGCTATTGTAGGTGTTATGCTAAAGTAGACGACTTTAGTGTTTAGAGCAATACTTCTAACAAGATTCTTTAAAGCTTTAGGATCGGGGCTTTCCTGCAGGAATAAGTGCATCATAACTCCTCCAGTGAATTCTTGCTGAACTTCACCTTCCCATCTTGCTCTATCAGGTATTGATACGTTAGCGTAGTATGGTATAATGCTGTTGCTGTAGAATGGTGCTGTACCATCACTTGGTATAAGGATTTCTCCTTTCTCAACTTCCTCCTTAAAGTATTTTAGATCAAGTTTAGCTAATCTATAACTTGTCGATTCTCCAGGAATTTCCTCAACATTGTATAGGTAATTATCTATTTCCTCGTACTCCATTGCTTTCTCTCTAACCATTTTAACCATTTTCTTCATTATTGAAACTGCTTCGTTTATTTCCCTACGGTCGCATTCAAACCATAGTTTAGGATTACGCATAAAGTTTGCAGCAGCTTCAGGCAACCCTATAATGCCGAAGGTGTTGAAGTGGTTTCTGAAGT
>CAZBXI010000025.1:0-21181 GCA_964496035.1 uncultured Desulfurococcales archaeon | reverse complement strand
CGATCTCAAGGATTAGAAGCTTCTTAGCAGCTTCAGCAAGTTCTTTAGGATCTACCCCCCTAGCCTTAGCTAGCTCTACCACCTCTCTGGGCAGCGGTACCTCAACAACCGTAACCCCAGAACCTTTCACAGTACCTACCCCCCTACTAACCATGCTATACATAGCTTTTGTGTCACGACTTTTATGTCTATAAGACTATATATTAGCTCTATAGCTATATAATAAAAACTATGTGCCTAGCTTATTCTCATTCTTAACTAACTTAAACACATCCATTACTCACAGACAACGCAACCCGAAATGCATTACTTGAAGAGTTTGAATAGAGACGTAAATAAGGAGAAAATCTTGCTATATAGCGTTTATGAATCTAGTATTAATCATTGATAATTACATCTCAACGATTATTGTGAGCAATTATTTCATTGACAATTATTCAACATGCCAAAGTAGTATTCACGTCTGATATGCCAGTCTGAAAATGGTGATATGCCTGGCGGATTAGGGTCAATTAGAACAATATTAGAGCTCATGTGAGTTTATTTGGTGGGGCCGCGGGGATTTGAACCCCGGACCACGCGGGCCCAAGCCGCGCATTCTCCCAGGCTAAACTACGGCCCCCTAATGGAGCCGCCGGCGGGATTTGAACCCGCGACCACCAGCTTACAAGGCTGGCGCTCTACCAGCTGAGCTACGGCGGCTCATTGTCTTAATTTAGCATGTTAGGGTTTTAAATTTTATTATATTGGGTAAAAGAGGGAGTTAGGTGGGAGCTTTGGTGCCGCCGCCGGGCTTCGAACCCGGGACCTCCGGATTTCTCCGGAATAAGACACCCTATGAGTCCGGCGCTCTAACCGAGCTGAGCTACGGCGGCTTTTTCCGTGAAGAAGAAATTTTTCTGGGTGTAAATAAGATTTTAGGTTAACCTCTAAGTGGTGTATTATAGGAGTGCTGCTGGGGGTGTTTGTAAGGGGTTGGTTGTAATTTTGGTTACGGGATTGCTTCCATACGATTCGGGTAAGACTTTCGTTGGTAGGTCTCTTCTCAAATACTTTAGAGGTGTAGGCTATAGTGCTATTGCTTACAAACCTATTGCAGCCCATAATGCGTGGTTTCAGCTTGAAACTGTTGAGAAAAGTACTGAATTAGGAGTTCTTGTAGGACATGATGCATACCTTTACTGGAAAGACATGGGAGGCGAAGTTGCTATCGAAGAAATAAACCCCATAGACATACTAACAGTTCCCATGGATTTTAGCATTTTGCCTTCCAACATAAGATCTTATTTTTCAATGTTAGAGAGCTTCTTAAGCCAGGCATGTATTATGAGGATTTCATGTTTTAAAACAAACAGAACCATAACAAAACATTATGTAAATGTAGAGCATGTAAGAAAAGCTGTTTCAACACTACAACCTAAACTCATTAAGTTAGCTAGGAAACTAAAACCTCAACCAAAACCTGTTACATACGAGCAAATGGTTAAGCTAACCAATAGTCCAGAACCGATTACATGTGCAGACATACAGTTAGAGAAGCTCACTAGGAAGTATGAAGTAGTAATTGTTGAGTCATTTAATAATGCAGCAACCCCAACACCTCTCTCAGTGAAAAATGCTGATAAGGTATTGGTGGTAGCACCGGGAAAAGCACTGATATACGACGGGCGAAAATACTTGGAAGCATTAAAAATACTAGAGGAAACACTAGGAAATAAAATAGCATACACTGCAGTAACAAGGAGTATAGTTGAACTATTAAAGCCCCAGAATTACATGAGAATTCATCCATGCTCTAAACCTTCGGATAAAGCATTAGAGAACATTGAAAAGCTACTAAAATAAAGCAATGTAAAATGATGTTCATTACTCTATAAGAATTCATATCAATCTGTCATCGGCCTAGAAAATAAAGAATTAAAAACAATAATGGAATTATGCGGCCCTGCCAGCACGGCACCCCTGCGAGGCCTTTCGGACCTCACGGGGGTAGCCGCGGAGGCAGCTTAGCTTCCGGGTTCGATATGAGTCCGGGCGTTGCCTGCCTCCTATGGCCGGCGGGCCGCATTTTAGTGTTCTGTTTTCTGCGTATTTAAGGTTTAGGGAGGTTATTTCTTTGGAACTTTAACATCGTATATTCTGTGGATTCGTGTTATTGATTTACACTTTGGGCATTCTTTTTCAGGCTTTAATACGTAGTCTCCTATTTGGAAGTCTCTTTCTTCAGTATATCCACATTTAGCGCATTTTATTAGTGTTCTTGTTTTGTATTGTTCCTTCTTTACTTTCTTTCTTTCAATTATTGTTCTTATAAGAGACGTTATTAGGAATAGGAGAAGCATGAGGAGAAGGAGCGTGTAGAACTCTGAAAATTGCATGGGCAAACCACCTTTTTACTGAGCTATTCCTATAGTGTTTCCAACACCTACGACAATTACTACGTCTCCTTCCTTTGTTCTTTCCTCTAAAGCCTTATCTACTTTCTCTATTACCTTCTCTACAGCATCACTAATCTCCTTTCTCATAGGTGTTATTGCTTCTTCAAGAGATTCTTTAATGATTATTGAGTCTAATGGAATATTGTGTTCCATAGCTACGCTTTCTATCTTAAACTTTTCGGGACCCGGATCGCCTATAGCAGCACCAACTCCCTCAATAACTTCACCTGTTTTTTCACCCTCTAGTTTCAACGCTGCATCTATCATTATTATCCTTGAAACCTTGCCCTTAAGCTCTTCAACAACCTTCTTAACCGCTTCACCTGGTTTACCTACTGTTCCTCCCGGTCCCTTAGCTTTAACCACGTAAAGTTTCCTATTTTTCCTTTCAACAACACCTACAATAGTATCTTCAACAACTTCCCTCTTTACAGCACTGCCTCCAGAATTCATTAGCGTTGCAGCAACTAATGGGCCTATACCATCGCCTATCGGTTTCCCGTCTTTAAATGCGTCCAGCGCTTTATGGTATGTTTCTGCTAATTTAACTATTTGAGGCATTTCAAGTTCAAGCTGCATTATGAGAACCCAGTTGTTTGTTTTCTCTCCAAGCATTAGGTAGTGTCTTACGAGACGATATATTATATCTAGGGCTCTAGCAGCCTCAATCATTATTTCAAGATTTGCTCTAGTAAATTCACCTAGATTTGGAAGAACCTGCTTTAAACCTAGCTTAAATCTTCTCTGCCTAATATTGAGCAAATGTTCAAGTCTCCTCATAAGGTTCGTAGGCTCATCCCTGACGGGATCTATTACGAAGAATTGAAGGTAGGTATTAAGGAATTTTTCAGGATTCCC
The DNA here is from genome assembly GCA_964496035.1 of uncultured Desulfurococcales archaeon. Taxonomy (GTDB): domain Archaea; phylum Thermoproteota; class Thermoprotei_A; order EX4484-217-1; family EX4484-217-1; genus EX4484-217-1. Next base: position 17,885 of record CAZBXI010000025.1, on the reverse strand, counting down.
CTTTATTCCTCCCTTCTTTAACATATCTAATACTTTCTTCCTAGCATCCTTGGCGAGTCTTTCTATTCTTACTAAGTGTATCTTAATGTTTCTAATCCACAGCATCATCTGTATTCTCTGATTTAAACCTGTAAAGATAAGTAACATGAATATCAAGAATATTAAGGTATTTATCAACGCTATCCAGCTAGTATCCTGCCCTGATACGGGGAATATCGTTTCAGCAGCACCTCGCTTTAGACTTAACTGCCTATAACATTTCTCGCATAGTGGAAATTAAATTTTCATGAAACTACAAGGTGGTTACAACTATTTCCTTCTCAAGAACTAAAACAGTATGCTCAAATTGTGATACAGGATTAGCTGATGCTTCCACCAAGACAGGGTAATGGTTTAATATTTTGCTTTTAACAAGGCTTTTCAGTACCTTAACAAGCTCATCCCTACTAAGAACTATGTTTTTTAACCATCTTTCGGCGAACGGTAGCCCATTATACTTCTTTTTAACATTCTCGATTATTCTCCTTGCTAAATCACCTTTAACTTTCCCTTCCCTCCTTAAACTATAAATATAAACCCCTTTACTCTCAACAACATATCCTACCCCGCTCGTTCCAAAAGGTTCAATAGCATATACTTTATTAGCCTCTATTTTACTTAAGCCGAAAAGATCTTTTACATTGGGTATAGAGACTCCGGAATGTAAGTTATAACGTTCAATAGAGTGCCCACTCAGGTTTTTAATAGGCTTGTACCCGTAAGCTTTTATTGTTGATTCTATAATTTCACCTATTTTCGAAACCCTTATTCCGGGTCTTATTATCTCTAGAGCTCTTTCCAGCGCCGTTTCAACGGCTATGTTTAGTTCATCGTACTTTGGATCGAAAGCTAAGGTAACTGCTGTGTCAGCAATATATCCGTCTATATGTACGCCGATATCTACTTTAACCAAGGACTTATCCGGTATTGTTGATGGATCGTTTATGTATGCTGTATAGTGTGCAGCTATTTCATTTACTGAAATATTACATGGAAATGCTGGTAGCCCTCCTTCTTCAATTATCTTCTTTTCTATGTTTTCACATATGTCATAAATCTTTACTCCAGGCTTCACTATTTTCATAGCGTATTTTCTTACTCTTGAAGCTATTTTCCCTGCACTCAAGTATTTATCAATAATTTCATCGGTTAACAATGTTTCCAAACCCAAGGCAGACTTTTAGTCTAGACAATAATAAAACTTTATTTTAAACAAAACGTTTCTAATTTCTAGGTGGTTCTATGGGTTACTTGAAGTGGCTAGGTCACGCTGCTTTCGAAGCTGAAGTTGATGGCGTTAGAATATTTATCGATCCGTGGATAGAAAACCCCATGTCCCCTATTAAACTTAAGGACATAGACAGAGCAGACTTAATACTTGTATCCCATGACCATGGCGACCATTTAGGCAACGCCGTAGACTTAGCTAAGAAGACAGGTGCAAAAATAGTTTCTATTTTCGACCTTTGCGAGGCAATTAAAAATAAACATCCTGAAGTAGATTGCGTAGATTTAAACATAGGTAGTCTAGTAGAAATCAGAGGATTAAAAATAGGTTTAACTTTAGCGTTTCATAGTAGTCTACATGGCCACCCAGTAGGATTTATTATCAAAGGTAAGGAGACTACAATATACCATGCTGGCGACACAAGTCTATTTAAAGATATGGAGCTAATAGGGGAACTTTATAGACCCGAAATAGCTCTCCTACCTATAGGCGGATGGTACACTATGGGACCTTATGAAGCAGCATATGCTGTGAAGCTCATAAAGCCTAAAGTTGCTATACCAATGCATTACCACACTTTTCCCGTAATTAAAGGAAATCCCGAGGAGTTCAAGAAATACGTAGAAAAATTATATCCAGCAGCGAGAGTAGTTATTTTAAAGCCTGGAGAAAAATTTGAGTTCTAATGGAAAACTTTTTAAGCTCCATTTAACACCTTTTTCAACGGTGATCTCTATTTTCAACAAGACCTAAGGTGGCTGTAGTAGCTGGAACGTTCGACCATTTACATAGTGGACACAAGCTAATGATTTCTAAAGCATTTGAAGTCGCAGACCATGTTATAATCGGTGTTATGAAAGATGATGCTCTAGAGAAATTACATAAAATATGTAGGGAAAACGTTGAACCCTATGAGAGGAGAGTTAAGAAATTACTGACTTACGTAAGTGAATTGTTAAATATTTACACTAATAAGACGTTTAAAATAGTCAGTATAAGTGGGCCTTATGATATAGTTTTAGAGGAGAACAACATAGATTACATTATTGTAAGCGACGAAACACTACCTAGAGCAGTAATGATTAACATCTTAAGAAGGCAAAAGAGAATGAAAGAAATAAAAGTGATTATAGTGCCGATAGTGAAAGATATTCAAGGAAGACCTATTTCATCTCATAGATTTAGAATAGGGGAAATTCAATAATAATATCTCATTCGCAGGGTGTGATTCTATGCTAACTGCAAATGAAAGGAAAGTTTTAGAGGCTTTAAAAAATCTTAAGAGAGCACGTTTAGAGGTTATAGAGGATAACACAAGTATCCCAAGATCCACCTTAATGTCTGTTATTGAGAGCTTAAAATCAAAGAAAGCAATTATAGTACATACTAAGAAGGTAGAGCTTATAGAACCTACAGAAGAAGGATCTAAAAGAGCTATTGAAGGTTTACTTGAAAGGGTTATTGCTGAAAAGGTCTATAGAGCAGGAGGTAGGGTTAAACTAGAAAAAATAAAGGATCTTACAGGGCTTAGTGAAAAAGAAATAGCAATAGGGCTTGGCTGGATAAGAAGAAAGAAATGGGGAAAGATAGTTTCAAGAACGCTAAAGTCACGTACACTAACACGTGAAGGCAAGGTCAAGGAAGTTACAATAAGAGAAACAGAGCTAATAGTAGATAGTATTCCTTCAAAAACGATAACTGAAGAAACTTTAGAGAAAGTAGTGAAAGTAGGTTCTTTGAGGCTAGATACTCTTACAAATGCCGAACGTAATGCTGTCTCTGAGCTTCTCTCTAGAAATCTTGTTAGAAAAAAGGTTTACGAAGAAGTTGAAATAGAAATAACATCTGAAGGTTTAAAGCTACTTTTAGAGGAAAAAGAGTACATTACTGCAATAACCCATGACATCATTAAGAGAAAGGAGTGGCTGATAAAAGAAATTAAACCGTACAATATTAAAGCTATGCCTCCCAGACTCTATCCTGGAAAGAAACATTTCTACTTAGAATTCATAGATATGATAAGAGAGATTCTATTGTCTATGGGTTTCGAGGAAGCTGAAGGACCAATAATTGAAGTTGAACTTTGGAATTTCGATGTACTATTTCAACCTCAAGATCATCCGGCAAGAGAAATCCATGATACTTTCAGACTTAAATTCCCAAACAGGATGAAAATAGATGAAAACATCGCCTTAAAAGTTAAAGAAGTTCATGAACACGGTGGTAAAGTTGGCTCTAGAGGTTGGAGATATAGCTGGAGCAAAGACATAGCTGAAAGGCTTATTTTACGAACGCAAACGACAAGTGTTTCCGTAAGATTTCTAGCCAAAAGGAAGGAACCACCAATAAAAATGTTCACTATAGGGAAAGTATACAGACCAGACACAATAGATGCTAAGCACTTGCCTGAATTTCATCAGTTAGACGGTATAGTTATGGATAAGGGACTTAACTTTAGAAACCTTCTTGGGATACTTCAAGAGTTCTTTAGAAAACTTGGCATAGAGAAGGTAAAGTTTAAACCTTCATATTTTCCTTTTACAGAACCATCAGTTGAAGGCTATATTTGGCACCCTAGAGTAGGATGGGTAGAGACTTTTGGTGCAGGAATGTTTAGACCTGAAGTACTAGAAGTACTTGATGTTAAATGCCCAACAGCAGCATGGGGTATAGGAGTGGATAGGGTAGCAATGATAATTATGGGTATTGATGATATACGTGACCTATATTCTCAAAGCATATGCTATTTAAGAAGCAAGAAGGTTCTGTGGAGGTAATTACTCCATGCCTGTAACCACAATTAAAAAGAAGAGACTTCTTAAGTTACTTGGAAAAGATATGGTAGATGAAGAGCTTGTAGAACTATTATCCAATATCAAAATTGAAGCTGAGGTCTTAGATGAAGAGAATTTGCAAATTGAAGTAACACCAGATAGGCTAGACTTACTAATTAGCGAAGGTATTGCAAGAGAACTTAAAGGAATATTAGGTTTGGAGAAAGGATTTCCTAAGTATAGAACTAAAAAAACATGTTTTAAATTGATTGTAAATGGCGAAATTAAGTTCATAAGACCCTATATTGCTGTAGCTGCAATTTACGGGTACCACGTTGATAAATATGCTCTCGAAGAGCTTTTGCAATTTCAGGAAAAACTAAATATTAGCATGGGTAGAGATAGAAGAAAAATAGCCATAGGATTTTATGATCTGGACAAATTGAACTCAAACATCATCCTTTATAGGGCCGAGGAACCTAAGAAAATAAAGTACACTCCGCTTGGTTATGATAGAGAATTAACAGCAGATGAAATTTTGGAACTTACCGATAAAGGTAGAAAATATGCTCACTTGGTAAGATGTTTTAGCAAATATCCGCACCTGGTCACGGATAAGGGCCAAACTCTTTCGATGCCCCCAATACTTAATAGTGAAGATACGAAGGTTGGGGAAGGTACAAGAAACTTATTTATTGACATAACAGGCACCGACAAGTACACTGTAGAAAAAACTTTGGACTTAATAGCTACAACACTCGCCGAAAATGCTGAGTGTATAGGGTTAGTAAGCATAGTTAATGGAAACGAAGTATACTACACTCCTAAACTTGAACCCGTAATAACTAAGGTTAGTCTTGAATATATTAGAAATAACCTTGGCATGCAGGATTTAACACGAGAAGATATCATAAGTCTTCTCGAGTCTCTAAGACATAAAGTCGAAATAGTTGACGACCAAATGTTGAAGGTAATTAGTCCGCCATATAGATATGATATTCTGCACCCTATAGATATTGTAGAGGATGTTGCCATAGCTATAGGTTATGATAACCTTAAACCTGAAGTCCCTAGAACATTTACTATAGGTAAAGAGCTTAAGAAAACAAAGTATTTGAGAAAACTACGAGAAATAATGATTGGTTTAGGTTTTCAAGAAATCTTAACATTTACTCTATCTTCAAGCAGCATATTAGAGGAAATGCTTGAACTAGGGAAAAACAAGCATGTTGAAATATTAAACCCTATTTCGCCACTATATGATACCATACGGACAAGCATTATACCCAATATCGTCATGTTCTTGAAAGCTAATCAGCATGAAGATCACCCAGTGAAGGTTTTTGAAGTAGGAGATACTGTAGTAGTCGTTAAAGGGGAGCCGCAAACTAGGACGAAACTTGCTGCGGGAGTATTATCATACAAAGTAGGGTTTGAAGACATTCAAGCAGTGCTTTATTCTTTAGCTGATAATCTTGGTTTAAACGTGAAACTTGAAGAGGTAAAATTAACCCCTAAGCTCTTCATAGAAGGAAGAACAGCTAAAATAATTGTAGAAGGAGAGGAAAGAGGCATAATAGGAGAGCTTAACCCTCAATTCCTTCTAGAGAAGATGGGTATCGAATACCCTATTGCCCTGTTTGAATTAGATTTAACTGATCTTTGGGAAAAACATTAAACAGCTAGTTAATACCTAGTTTAAAGAGGGCCGCCGAACCTGCGACCAACCCCTCCTCGCCAGGGAAGAGCCTACGGAGACGGCTTTAGGCCGGCTATGAAGCTAGGTGTTAGCTGGCGAGGACAGCGGGTTCGGCGGCCCCCGTTAGCCAGGTGTTAATTTCATGGATGTAGAGACGAAGCTGCACTTGATAATTAAAGATGCTGTTGAAGTAGTTACAGTAAAAGAACTGAGAACTAAACTCGAATCCGGTGAGAAGCTAAGGGCATATTTAGGTTTTGAACCTAGCGGCTTATTTCACATAGGCTGGATTATCTGGGCTAAGAAGCTTCAGGATTTCTTAAATGCTGGCGTTGAAACCATTCTCTTAGAGGCAACATGGCATGCATGGATCAATGATAAGCTGGGAGGTAATTTAGACAATATAAGGAAATGTGCTAAATATGTGGAGCACTCGTTAAAAGCGTTAGGTATTGATGTTAGTAAACTACGTATTGTTGACGCAGAAGATCTCGTTAAAAATAAGGAATATTGGGAATTAGTGTTAAGGATAGCAAAAAACGCAACTCTGGCAAGGGTGAAGAGAGCACTGACAATTATGGGTAGAAGGGAAAGTGAAGCAGAATTGGACTTTTCAAAGCTCGTATATCCTCCAATGCAAGTTGCTGATATGTTCTACTTAGATGTCGATATAGCCTTAGGGGGTATGGATCAAAGAAAAGCACATATGCTTGCTAGAGATGTCGCTGAAAAGCTCAAACTAAAAAAGCCAATAGCTATCCATACGCCTTTACTAACTGGTCTTCAAGGAGCTCAAAGAATGGAGGCTCTTAGCCAAGAGGAGTTAATGTTAAGCACTAAAATGAGCAAATCGAAGCCAGAGTCAACAATATTAGTTCATGACCCGCCAGAGGATATAAAGAGGAAAGTAAGAAAGGCATTCTGTCCTCCTAAAACCGTAGAATACAATCCGGTAATTGAAATAGCAAGGTACATTCTGTTCAAACAACCTAACTTTTCATTAACAATTAAAAGACCGGAAAAATATGGTGGAACATTAGAGGTACAAAGTTTTAATGAATTGGAAAAGTTATATAGGGAGGGGAAAATACATCCACTAGACCTAAAAAATGCTGTGGCAGACGCATTAATAGAGTACTTAAAGCCTGTAAGATCATATTTCATGAAGAATATTGAGGCCAAGAAATTGCTTGAAGATATGCTTAAAATGACCATTACAAGGTGAGTAATACTTGAAATACTTAATTAAAGCAAAAATCGAAGTTGAAGGCATAGTTGAAAAACCCGATGTAATTGGAGCGATATTTGGGCAAACTGAAGGATTATTAGGCGAAGACTATGATTTAAGAGAACTTCAGGACAGAGGGAGAATAGGAAGAATTCAGGTTGAGTTAAAGACGATAGGTTCGAGGAGCATAGGCGAAATAGTTGTTCCCTCAAACCTTGACAGGGTAGAAACAGCATTACTTGCTGCTCTTCTAGAAGTAGTAGATAGAGTAGGACCTTATCCTGCAAAAGTTAGAGTAGAAGAAATATTAGACTTAAGAATGGAGAAGATAAGGAAGGTTGTAGAAAGAGCCAAAGAAATTTTACAGAAAATGATTCAAGAAAGGAGAATAGATGTTAAGGAAATAATGAATAATGTCATTAGGGATGTTAGAAGCGCGGAAATAATAAAGTATGGTCCTGAGGGTCTTTCTGCAGGGCCAGATGTTGATAAAGCAGACACCATAATTTTAGTTGAAGGGAGAGCTGATGTAATTAATATGCTAAAGCATGGATACAGGAACGTAATAGCAATAGAAGGTGCTGGAACGAAAATACCAGAAACCATAATTAAACTTAGTAGAGAAAAAACAACAATAGCCTTCTTGGATGGAGATAGAGGCGGAGACCTCATACTCAAGGAACTAATAAAGTTTGTAGACCTAGACTATATAGCAAGAGCTCCTCCAGGAAAGGAGGTTGAGGAACTTACAGGAAAGGAAATAGTGAAAGCTCTCAAAAACGCCGTGCCCGTGGAACAGTACTTAAGCGGTGAAAAAGAAAAAAGATTAGCAAAGGAAATTTCGAGAGAGGAAAGGGTAGCAGCAAAAAAGGTAGAGGAAAGAAGAAAAGAGGAACCCATTATACCACATAATGTTCTTGAGGACATAAAGAGTCTTCAAGGAACGTTAAAAGCGAGAGTATACGATAGAGAATGGAAGCTTATTAAAGAATTTCCAGTAAGAGAGCTCGTAGACAATCTAAGTAAATCTACTAAAGAAATTTACGCGATTATATTTGATGGTGTTGTAACTCAAAGACTAGTAGACATTGCTGCATCTAAGAACGTAAAGTATGTTATAGGGGCTAGAATAGGAGGAATAATGAAAAGACCACTTACAGTGAAAATTTACTCATTTAATGAAGTATTTAAATAAGCCTTTACTTTCAATTTTCTCTTCTACTTTTTCCTCAAACTTCTCAATAAATGCTAAGATTTTATTCGCGCCTATAATTCCTGATGCAGCAAAATCATGGCCATCAGCGAAACCTCCTATTTCTTCTGCAGCTTCGGTCATGATCTTACCTAACCCCGGCATAGTTCCTTTTTTAACCTTCTCATCTAATGCTGGCGGGGTTCTCCCTGAAACCTTAACGAAATCTCCTTCAAGCTTACCTAGTCCGGGTATATTGGGGTTCATTTTCATAAATCCTAGCAGATATTTTTCCTGATCAACAATTCTCCTATACTTTAACTGCGAGGTGAAGAGGCCTATACTTTTTACTCCAATATTGTAAAATAAATCACCTATGTCAAACCATTGAACATATTTTCTCATACTTAGTCCATGAGCATATACTTTATCGTAAGCTTTCTTGAATAGTTCACTTTTTAGAGCCCTCATTCTATCATGGAATTTCAGAACCTCCTCGCTAAATCCTTCAATACAGCTTCTTACAGCTTTTTCCGGTCCACCATTATAATACCCTATGCTAGCCATAGTTGAAAGCATTGATGAAAGCGCTGTGTGAGGTTTTCTTAGACCATGGAAGTCCACGTAGTATCTAACAGTTTTCCTTGACCTCAATACTCTTACTTTATTTACATACTCAGCATCATTTAGCGGTATACTGTTAAGTGAGACGAGAGGTCCAGGTATTTCTGCTGAACCTATAATTGCTAGGAAGGAGTAAAATTGTATTTCTGGATTAATAAGTTTAAAGAATAAGTAAACCATTGTTGAAGCTGATGCGTCACGTTCTCCTGTCAATCCGTAAAGCTCAGGATTAATATGTATGACGTTCTCACTTGTGATTCTTTTAGGGTCATGATGGTCGATTATAATTACTTTTTCATTCTTAATTTCTCTAATTATCTTGTCTACATGAGGGGATCCTAGGTCTACGTATAGAACAACGTCATTCTCTGCTTGTTCAGAGTGTATGACCTTTATTGCTTGTGGAAAGAGTTTTTCAAGACAAATTTTTCTCCTTATGCTCACTCTTAATTTATCTAAGCCGAGTACTGCTAAAGCAGCTGAACACACGCCATCAGCATCATCGTGGTATACTAGTGTTACTGTGTTTGCCTCCCTCAATATCTCTTTTGCTTTAGCAACTTCAGAACGCATAACTTCAGGGATTAACTTCATTCTTATCCTCCGAAGAATTCGAAAAGTGTCTTTTGTGCTTTAACGGTAACGGCTTTTAACTCTTTCTCTGAGATTCCGAAATACTCCAATACCCTAACAGCTGCAGGTATTACTTGTCTGTCTATGTAATAATTTACATCTACATCGTCTATCTTAGCCATGAAGTAAGGTAATGCTCTATCTGAGAGCCTTCCAGTGCCCTTAACTATTACATAACCTATTTTACTTCCTACAGTTACCTTGCCTCCACGTTCGATAATTTTTCTAGCCGCAGCTACATGGGGTGCCTCTACCGCATATTCGTCAAGCCGTTTACTGATAGTTTTCCATATTACCAATTTGCTTATTGGTATTTTCTTTTCCCTTAAATCACCAATTATTTTTCTTACGTATTCTACAGCTTTATCTGTACTTCCCTCCTTAAGAATGATCTCCATAACTGCTTCCTGTACCTCTTTGGCTAATTCCGACCAATCACCTCTAATTGCTTCGAAACCTACTATATCTATTCTTCCATCAGGTAATAGTCCAACATACCTCTTTTTTGCTTCAGTGAAGAATACTCTCCTGTATATTTTGTCTATTTTTATCTCGAAACCTAGTTCGTTCTTTATTCTTTCGATAAGCTTTTCAACTTTTTCCTTATCATACTTAACGAATATGCTGTCTGTATCACCATAGATTATTTCTAAACCTAGCTCCTTAGCTATATTCATAGCCTTCCTAATAGTTTGTCTACCCCATGCAGTAATGGCTTCAGCTGCTTGCTTACAATACCATCGTGCTCCAACCCAGCCTTGGTATCCGTACATCGCATTTGCTAGTACTTTGAGAGCTTTCTGTCTCTCGTTGAGAATACGGTATTCAACGCTATCAGCAGGGTATTTCTTCATTTCCTCTCTTACTTTACGTCTTAAACTTAGCAGCATTTCAAGTACTTTCTTGAAGAATCCTGGCGGTTCTTTTCTGAATCTATGCCCTATTTCCGGCGCTATCCACACTTCTTCAGGGTTTATCTCTTCTGTTGGCGGAACATATGTATCAGGTGAAATATTGTACTTTATCATTATGTTAGGGTACATTGCTGAGAAATCTAAAACAGCTATGTTTTCATGAACACCTTTCTTAGGTTCGAGAACTATGGCTCCTTTATATGGTTCGTAAGGTCTCTCAACTTTACTAGGTATTAGTTCATTTGCCTTATATGCTTCTCTCATGAGAAACCATTCAACTCTAAAACCAACAGAAGCTGCACCTACTTGGTCTAGAGGAAGACCGGTAATGCTTGATAACTGTATAGCAAATGGTAAGAATTTTTCTCCTAAACCATAAGTTGAAACAACATCGTCAGCTGCGTACTTTAGAAATATCTTTCTTCTTTCAAGTTCATCCCAGTATTTGGGCATTTCCCACCAGTTTATCAATGTTCTTTTATCTTTAGGCATAACACCTAGATAGTCTGCAACATTTTCTAAAGTCTTTACCTTGACCTCAGTTATTTCTTCAGCAAAATCGTAGAGATCCACATTAGCCCTACCCATAACTGAAATATGTCCATAAACGCTTGGATTAGGTTCGCTACTAAACCTGCTAATAGCTATCTTGACTCCTATTCTTTTTCCTCTGCTAATTAGATATGGCCAGTCAAATCTATTGTTATTATATCCCATTATAATATCAGGATCGTATTCTTGAACGTATTTAACGAACTTCATTAAAACAGTTTTATCATTCTTATCTGTAGCAGCGAATTGTACAAGTTCCCCTTTATCATTATATATCGAGATTATGATCACAGGATCTCTTTCGGGGCTTGGAGCTCCATGAGGATTGTAACATTCAATATCGAAGGCTATTTTTCTAAGACTAGGTTCTTTAACCAACCCTATAGGCTTAATTGATCCCTTAAGCTCATATACCTTATCTACTCTAAGATTTGGCCTTTTCAAAGGTAATTCTTCAACTTCAGCTTCATGCCAGGCTGATGGTTGCAGCTGATGGTCTATAAGATATCTCATCGAGAAGCGTATATCAGCTTCTAAAACTTCTTTCACTTCAGGCATTTTCCTTATTTCTTCTCTATATTTGGGAACCTGGTCTGGAATTACAGTTTTAACCTTAAGTACCTTAACCGGTTTACCGAAATACTTCTTTTCAACAATTTCAACAGATGTTATCGGTGATCTTGCTGAAGAGAGCATTTTAATCCTTGCTATTAGTTTATTTACATCAATGTTCTCTCTCGGTAAAACATAGAAGTATGGTCTAAACTTTTTATCTATTATCAATATTCTTTCATTATTCTCAGAAATCCCCCAAATCATTATGTGAGGTTCTCTACCAACTACTTGGTAATTTATATCTAAAAACCAGAACCTTACAGTTACCATTGCTTGGCTCTCCTATTCCTATCACTCTCTATCTATTCTTTCCCTTTAAAATAAGCTTTCTAGCGCTCATTCATGTTTTTCATCATAACGTAAGCATCTTCCCCATTTAGATAAAATTTTTTAATAACATAGGCTGTCTTAAATCCATGCTTTTTATAAAGATTTATAGCAGCTTTGTTTGAAACCCTAACTTCAAGCCTAACTTTACGCACACCTAGTTCCTTAAATTTTTTAAGAAGTTTCTTAAGAAGAAGTGTTCCATAACCTTTTCTTCTCTCTTTAGGATCAACTGCAAGAGAAATTATGTGCCCCAGCTTATCTAATCTTACAAGACCTATTATGTAGCCTAAAACCTTACCCTCTTTCTCTATGACGAAGAACAGTTCTGGGGTAAGCTTAAGGTATATGTATAATAGACTCTTAGGATAGGGTTCTTTAAACGATAGGGTTTCTATTTCAAATATTCTGTCAATATCGTCCTCTCTAGCTGGTCTTACTTTTAAATTCATCCCTCCCTTAGCCATTTCTAACTCTTGTTCGAAACGTTAAAAACTCCGAGGTTTATTTTTAAGCTGAGGAATATTTAAAATGATTATCCTATCCGTAGATGAAAAGAAAGGAATATTAGAGCTAAAAGTAGAAACAGAAGAGGACTTATGGTTACTTGACCTTATAATTTCTGAAAATGATATCGTTTACGCGCATACAACAAGAGAAGTTAAAGCAAAAAGCGGAGGAAAAAGTAGAAGACTCCCAATGTTTTTAGGGATAAGAGTTAGAAAAACAGAGTATCACCCCTTTACCAATAGGTTAAGGATTACAGGAATAATTATACATGGTCCTGAAGAATTCGGTTTACAAGGACACTATCATACACTATCCATAAGTGTAGGCCACACAGTGACTGTAGTTAAAGAAAAAGGGATTACAAGGTCTCTACTTAGGAAGATAAAACTCTCAGAGAGAATAAAACAAAAAATAGCGGTGATAGCTATTGATTACGAGGACTTCTGCCTAGCTTTAGCTTATGGTCACGGTATTAAAGTGTTGTTTACTACTTCTCTCAACATACCAGGTAAAGCGGATACTTCTAGGGAAAAGGTGCTACAAGAGAAGATCGCTGAGTTAGCTAATAAGACTATTAAGATGCTTTCAGCTGAGGCTGTGAATAACTTAGTTGTTTCCGGGCCTGGCTTCTTAAAGGAGAAGTTTGCTAGAATATTGCGTGAAAATCTTAGAGTAACAGGAACAAGAATGAACATAGCAATAGAACATAGCTCGACAGGGGGTACCAAAGGAGTTCATGAGATAGTGAAATCCGGGGTTCTGGGGAAATTCATTAGATACTTTGAACTTACGGAGAAAGAAAAATTATTCGAGGAAGTTATGAAAAGACTATCTCAAGAACCCGAAAAAATCGCAATAGGGCTTGACGAGGTTCTCAGAGCATCTGAATTAGGTGCTGTGGAGTACCTGTTAATCTTAGATAGAACATTAAAGGACCTTGCATGTAAGGAAAGCGAAACTTTAGAAAAAATATTGGATAACGTTGAAAAACATAATGGTAAGATAAAAATTTACACTATTCATCATGAAGCAGGAATTCAGCTCAAAGCCTTAGGAGGAATGATAGCTCTTTTAAGGTATCCTATCAAGTATGATAAGGCATAACATTCTTCACTATTCTTGTTCTTCCTGGATACTCTTCAACTATAAGAGCTTTAAACGGTACTCTTTTATTCCTTAAACAACTGACAATATTTCTTAGAAAGCCGACTGGCACAAACACTACTAACTCGTTATTATTGACTTTATAGTCGAAGGCAGTCTTTTTAAGAAATTTAAATACTTTATCTTTGAATCTAACACTTATCCATATTTCTCCTCTCAATACTGTTCCTTCATGGGATATCTCCTCATAAGGTTTAGCAGTGTTCAATGCTTTCCTTCTCAGCCTAACTCTGGTTTGAACAAGATCCTTATACAGAGCGCTACAGTAATGTACATTAATATTTGACGTGTGTTCAGCAGCCCATTTAAGAATCTTTAGTGCATCTTCCTCGCTACCTTCAACGGATGCTATTGTCTCTTTCTTGAGTTTAAATCCCCTTTCCAATAAGCTTCTGTAATTGCCTTCGGAAATTTCGAGCTCATTCAAATTCACGAATTTAGCACCATATTTTTCAGCTTCTATGATGAGCTTTTTGTAGAAATTCAAATTCCCCGGTACTACTGGAACCTCTATACCTACATCCATGTCAGTATGCTTGACAGTATATTCGACTTTCTTAAGTAACCCATATTCTACAATATGGAATCGTATTTCATCTAGGCCTGCCTCGTACAAGTTCATAATGAGTTCTTTTGTTAACTGCTTTCCTATGGTGTATAGATGTATATGGAATTCCTCTCCAAATATTTCCTTTAACCTCCTAATGAAGAGTAAAACCCTACCCGGGAACACCAACGGTTCTCCTCCTGTAATGCTAACGCCAAGTGCTTTCGAATCATATATTTCCCTAAGGATATCTTCAAAGCTTTCAACTTTCAAATCATTTACAAATATGACATCTTTATTTCTCCTTGAATAACTTATAGGACAGTAGTAGCACTTTTCATAGCATATACCTGTTATGAAGATTACTGATTTAGCGCCATCATAGCATAGCTGGCAACCTTTAGGTAATTGACCTATGAACTTTGAACCTGCCTTACCACTCTTTAAAGTTCTAAGATCTTTCATAAACTATCCTCCGAACATATTGATTGGTTTTCATAAGCTCTTCTAATGCTTCTTCAAAGGTCTCATCAGGTTTTAGAATGTATTTCACAAAAACTCCTGTTCTCCCCAACCTATCACGTCTTGTAAGAACTCTTATCCTTTCTTCAACGATATCTAATGATACATTTAGTATTGAAGATACTTCTGCTTCTCTACCAATTACAGGCATTTCTATGTGGCCTTTATTTGTGGGTTTTATTAGAATGAGTCTCTTATTAACGCCTGGTACCCTTAAATTCTTCTTTAGGTCTTCAAAATTTAAGAGACCGCCGAACTTGTAAAATTCAACTTCTTTTCTTGAAAGCTTTACTAGAGGAAATGATACAACTTTCATCTCCATTTCATCGAGTACAATATACGCCTTAGGAGCATGTCTAGGTGTTGCTTGTACTATTAATCTCTTGTAAGGTTCATAGCCTGAATTTTCTAAGGCAATTTCTACTTTATATGAAGGTACAGGGTACAATATAGCGATGTCGATATCGCTCGTTTCTTTTACGTCCCCTCTGGCTACACTTCCATGAACTATCGGGTTTAGTCCGAGTTTTTTGAGAGCGCTCATTATGGCTAGTGCTTCTTTTCTCTTCTCCCTTAGGATCTTCCATCTCGTATCGCTATAAATTACTTCTATTATATCTCCTACTCTAACGACTTTTTCTTTAACCATATCTATATTCCTTGAAAATTTCCCATTCAGTATTCGTTTAAATAGAAACCAATATTTATAAGGGTGGTGTTTTAAGGTTTAGGAGAGAAACAAACATGAACAACATTTCTTTACTACTGCTATTCGCAATATGTCTTTCCCTTTACGCCTTCCTCAACATGCTCTATATTAAGTATAGAGAGAGATTTAAATCGCTGGGCATAGAGGTTGCAGGTATAACCCTAATTTGGCGGGTTATTAGGAAGGAACTTTACCCTACAGTTAAAGTTTTGAAGCGTTTAAAGAAGCATGGATTATTACTTGATTTACTCGTAGTACTTATTGTCTTAAGCTTTCTTTTAGCGTTAAAAATATATGTTGAAAATCTGGTAGGCATGCTGAAATCTGTTATGGTAGCTGAAAGTCCTGAAAAAGGTATTGTAACTCCAATAGTTCCAATAATACCTGGTATAACGGTTTCTTTGTCAATGCTACCTATGCTTATTTTAGTCATAGCTGTTGCTGTACTTGTACATGAGGGTATGCATGCTATTGTGGGTTTAATCGAGGGAACTAAAATAAAGAGTTTTGGAGTAGCCCTAGTTTTTATAATATTGGCACCTTTCGTGGAAATAGATGAAAACGATTTTGCAAAACTTAAGTTAAGGAGTAAGCTCAGAATACTGTCCGCTGGCGTTGCGGGTAATGTTATTTTAGCCTTATTATCTCTTTTGTTATTCATATACCTTATTCCTGTACTATTCAACGTTCATTGGGGCCTATATGTCTCTCATGTAGTTGAGGATATGCCTGCTTACGAAGCTAACTTACCTAATGGAACAGTTATTGTAGCCATCAATGGGACAAAGCTTGGTAGAAATCTAAGTATGTTTGATTACCTATTTAACTCTAGAGTTCTTCTTAGGGAACTCTCAGGGTTTAAGAAAAAAGGAAGGGTGCTTGTGCTTACGTTGATGAACCCTAAACCTCCTTATGATGTGCATAATTACACTATAATCAGAGAAAACATTACCCAGCCTATAGGCGTCGTACTATACCCTTATGCTGTACTTGAACCTAGAAACTTTATTGCAAAACTTTTAGGTCCTAGTCTACAAACTTTTCTCATATGGTCTTTTGCTTTAAACTTAGGATTAGCCGCTATCAATGCGACACCATTGTTCATTACTGATGGTGGTAAAGCATTGGACGAATTTTCTAGGTCGAAACTTGGTAAACTTGGATATAGAGTTTCAAGAAGTGTGCAATTTCTATTTGTATCGATTGTGTTGATAAACATTATCGCATCGTTCATACTGTACATGCGGTAACACCATAGTAAATTAAATACTTCTAACCTTAACATACTAGAAATGGGGCACGCGGGTAGGGCCGAGGGGCTCGCCCTCTCTCGTAACCCGAAATGGGCGATATGCGGGGGCCAGTAACCCGCCGCTGTACAGTGTACACCCTAAGTCCTACGGTAAGTGTCAATGAAACCCCGCCCCATGGGGTTAGCGGTGGCGGACCGCCCGCTGGAGGGCGGGTTGGTACCGCTTTTACCGGGGGAACATGGCTAGGCCCGGAAGGGAGCAACCTAACCCCGGACGCTAACGTTCATGGGTTCACGGGGTTGAGATTACTTACCGTAGGCTCCTTAGGGTGTACACTGTTTAGGCGGCGGGGGCCGCGTGCCCCATAATGTTTTTTAGTTCTTTTCATCTTAGTCGATACAAGGTATGTTACAATGCTAGCACTTTACATGGTGGATGGAGAGGTTAGAATAGGGGAAGATTTAAAGGATATTAAGCATAGCCTTTGGATACATGTGGAGGAATATGGGGAATTAATTAGACGTGGATTACTACATGAAAACATTATTCAAGCTAGAGCGTTCTCCTACAGAAGTATACTGCGTAATTACTTATTGATACCGTTCAACGGTTATTTACGTAAATTAAACATTATACTTTACAATGGGAGAATTTATAGTTGGGGCGACGTGCCTTTAAGCTTTATTAAAAACATCATGGAATATTGCGTTTCAAACAAGTTTAATACTATTAATGCTATTTTAGACTCCATAATCTCCTATGTTTCTGAAGAACTATACAAGGCTATTGAAAATGTAAGTGTGGAAATAGATAGGTTTGAAGAAATAATTACTCAAAAACCGGAACTTAAAAGACTACATAGGATCCTTAGTAAGGCCAGGAAAATTAGGAAAGCCATTTTTCAATTAAATAGTTTCACTTCGAGAACAATCTTAAGTGTAAAAATAAGCGACCAGATAGTTGATGATGTTCGGAGATTACTAGACCATGCAGATAGACTACTTGAGAGAATAACGTTATTAACGCAATTCCACTACATGGTATTAAGCGATAAAGTGAATAGTGTTGTCCAGAAATTAACGATAATATCAGCTATTTTCCTGCCCTTAACACTTATAGCCAGCATTTATGGTATGAACTTTAAATACATGCCCGAACTTAATCATCCCCTGGCATACCCTGTAGTCTTAGCGGTAATGCTAATCATAGCTATAGGGCAGTTGGCTTATTTCAGAAAAAAGAAGTGGATTTAAACCATAAACTCTAAAAATTACTACACAACAATATTAGCTAGGTGAATGCCGGGGTCGCCTAGCCTGGTAGGGCGCCGGCCTGCTAAGCCGGTGGGGGTATCC
>CAZBXI010000024.1:0-22106 GCA_964496035.1 uncultured Desulfurococcales archaeon | reverse complement strand
GGTGGAAAACTAGGGAAATACAAAATCTACCTTACGGAAGCCTTAAAGGCTGTTGAAAACATAAACTTCTAAGGTGATTTCTCATGAGTGAAGAAGGTAAAGTCGTTAAAATAGGTATTATAAAGCCGGGGGCCATAGGGACTTCAGTAATTCTAGAGTACTTACTGGATGAAAGAGCTGATAGAAAAGATGTTGATGTTAGAGTGTATGGTACAGGCGCTAAAATGGTTGCTGATGAAAACCTCTTAAAAGCTGCTATAGAAGCAAATCATGATTTATACATCGTAGCAGCACCTGCAAACGTGAAAATAATAAAGAAGATAGCTAAAAAGCTAAAGGAAGCTGGTAAGAGAGTCATAATAATCTCTGATGAACCAACGAAGAAAGCTGCGAAAGACTTTGAAGCAGAAGGATACGGATACATACTGGTTTATGGGGACCCAATGATAGGTGCTAGAAGAGAATTCTTAGATCCAACAGAAATGGCACTATTTAACTCATATGTTCTAGGAGTACTATCCGCTACAGGAGCTTTAAGAATAGTTACTGAAGCTATAGACAAGGTAATAGATGCTTTAAAGAAAGGTGAAGAACCGGAGCTTCCAAAGCTGAAGATAGATAAGAATGCTATCGAAAAATACGGAGGTTTCACCAACCCATATGCTAAAGCTAAAGCTATTGCAGCATATGAGATAGCCAGGAGAGTAGCATCATTAACAACTGAGGCATGCTTCGTTATCCAAGAACCAAAGCGCTATATTGTAACAGCCGCGGCAGGCCATGAAATGCTGAGGATAGCTGCAAAACTTGCTGAAGAAGCTAGGGAACTTGAAAAAGCAGAAGACGTAATACTAAGAACACCACACCACCCAACGGGAAGAACGCTAACTAAGAAGAAGCTACTTGAAAAACCAGGGTGAGGGGTTTTTGTCTAAGCAAATAAACTCACTTAACCTTATTTTAGTAACTGGCAGAACAATACTACAAGGAACTAAAGTAGAGGAAAAACTGTCAAAACACTATGAGGAATACGTTGCAGTAGCAAGACTCAATCCCAAGGACATGGCCAAATTGGGTGTAAAAAGCAGAGACACAGTTAAAGTCATGGGTCCAGGGGGAGAGGTTGTCGTTAAAGCACAGGTAGGTGCTGAGGTCCCTGAGGGCATCATATTTATCCCTATGGGTCCTTGGGCAGAATGCGTTGTTGAGCCTAGAACAGATAGCACAGGAATGCCCGGTTTCAAAAGTATCCCCGTAAAGGTCATGAAAACTGATGAGCCAGTAACACCTTTAAGTAAAATCTACGGTTATGATGGCCAGCCCTTACCTAACCTAGGTATGTCCTTGGAGATTGAAGCTAAAGGTGACGTAAAAAGATTTACTGACGTAGTATGTCCATTCTGTGGCTGCTTATGTGATAATTTAATAGTTAATGTTTATGGTAATAGAATAGTTAAAGTAGTGAATGCATGTCCATTAAGCTTATCTAAATTTATGGGAATTTATGAAAGTAGAATTTTAGAACCGAGAATAAAAGTTAATGGAGAATTTGTTAAAGTACCTTTAGAGAAGGCTATAGAGAAAGCAGCTGAAATTCTTGTAAACGCTAAATATCCCGTACTTTATGGTTGGTCTTCTACAAGTATTGAAACTATTAGGTTAGGTTTAGAACTAGCTGAAATAGTAGGAGGAGTTTTTGATCAAACAGCAACATTCTGCCATGGACCTACGGCTTTAGGATTCCACGAAATAGGTATGCCAAAATCTACTCTCGGTCAAATAAAGAACAGAGCTGACGTAATAGTTTACTGGGGTTCTAACGTAACTGAAGCCCACCCAATGCATCCAACCAGATACTCATTTACATCCATAGGTAGGTTTAGGAAAGGCAGGAAAGATAGAAAACTAATTGTCATTGATGTTAGGAAAACAGGAGCAGCAAGAAACGCAGACATGTTTATACAGGTTGAACCAGGTAAAGATTTCGAACTTCTAGTAGCGTTAAGACTTCTTGTACAAGGTAAGGAGCTTGAGGCTCCAGTAATAGCTGGAGTACCTAGGGAGAAGATTGTTGAGCTAGCTGATATTTTAATGTCAGCTAAGTTTGGAGTAATGTTTGTTGGCGTAGGGCTAACTATGAGCGGAGCTAAGGAGAAAAACTTTGAGGAATTATTTCGGTTACTACATGATCTGAACACCATATCAAAATGGGTTATCATACCTATGAGAGGTCATTTTAACGTTACTGGAGCAGACCTTGTAATGATATGGACCACAGGATATCCATATGCTGTTGATTTTTCAAGAAAATATCCAAGATATCAGCCAGGAATAACTTCAACAGCAGATATTTTCCTAAGAGGCGAAGCTGATGCGCTACTAAACATAGCATCTGATCCTCTTGCACATTTTCCGAAGAAAGTTGTTGAGAACATGATGAAGGTACCTATAATAACCATAGATCCGAAGTGGTCATTAACAGCAGCGTTCTCTAAAGTAGTTATCCCGTCGGCATTTGTAGGAATAGAATGCCCTGGCACGGCTTATAGAATGGACGAAGTACCTATTAGGTTAAAGAAAATAGTTGACCCACCACCAGGAGTTTTATGCGATGAAGAAATAGTACGTATGCTTCTTGAGAAAGTTAAGGAGAAACTTGGGGTGAAAAAGTAAATGACCCAAATACTCATTAAAAACGGCTACGTAATAGACCCGCTAAACAATGTTCATGGAGAAGTTATGGACATAGGAGTTAAAGATGGAAAAATAGTTCCACCAGAAGAAGTAGATTTAAGATACGCTAAAGTTATTGATGCTTCAGGTAAGCTCGTAGTACCTGGAGGAGTAGACATACATTCTCATATAGCGGGTCCCAAGGTCTCTACAGGAAGACTACTAATGCCTAATGATCATTATAAGAAGGGAGGTAGAGTAGTAGCAGTACCTGGTGTTAAACGTTCAGGTACAGGTATTGCTGTGCCTTCAGTTACGACGATAGGTTACAAGTATGCTCGTATGGGCTGGACCATGGTTATGGAAGCTGCTAGCCCACCAATTTATACTAGACATACTCACCATGAATTAGATGATACACCAATAATAGATAAAGGAGTCAATTTACTTCTAGACTCTAACTGGTTTATTCTGGAATATATTGAACATAAAGAACAGGAAAGAATAAATGCTTTTATAGCTTGGATTCTTGAAGCAACAAAATCATATGCCGTTAAACTTGTAGACCCAGGTTCTGCTGAAGCTTGGAGTAGAGGTGTTGCTACGAAACCTCTTGATGTTGACGAAGTTATTCCAGGGACTTCTGTTACACCTAGAGATATTCTAGTTGCTTTAGCTAATGCTGTTAGAGATTTGAAAATACCTCATCCAATACACGTTCATGCTAATATGCTTGGTGTCCCAGGGAACTACGCTTCGACAATAAATACGATAAAAGCTGTAGCGGATATTGTTAATCAGAGAGGTTTAAGCATACATTTAGCTCACATACAGTTCAATGCATTTAAGGGAGATTCTTATGCTACAATGACTTCAGGTGCTGAGGAATTAGCTAAGCTAATTAACTCTTTAGATAGTGTAACGTTCGATATGGGTCAAGTAGTTTTCATGCCTACAGTAACCATGACTGCTGATGCCCCATGGGAATACGTGCTTTACCACATAGCTAAATGGAAGTGGGCAGCAGGAGACGTTGAAAACGAAACAGCCTCAGGCGTAGTTCCTTATACATTTAGAAGACATATTTACACAAACGTTATCCAATGGGGCATAGGCTTAGAGATGGCATTACTAGTTAAAGACGCTAGTAAAGTTGTTGTTTCAACAGATCACCCGAATGCTGGCCCATTTACAAGGTATCCTCAAATAATAGCTTGGCTTATGAGTAAGAAAGCTAGAGAAGATGAAATGAAGAAACTAAATAAGAGAGCATTAAAGAAGCTATCATTACCGGCCATAGATAGAGAATACACGTTTGAAGAATTTATCCTATGTACAAGAGTAGCACCAGCTAAAATCATTGGTGTTGATAAGTTCAAAGGACATTTAGGTGTAGGCGCGGATGCTGACATAGCAATATACGATATTGACCCAAGAACATATGATCCTACGAGAGACTATAAGAAACTAATCAAGGCGATAAAGTATGCTGCATACACGATAAAGAGCGGGGAAATAGTGGTTAAGGATGGCAAAGTTGTTAAGACGGTTTACGGTAAAACATACTACACTAAGGCTAAAGTAGACCCTGTAATAATGCATGAAGTTCTCGAAGACGTCAAGGCAAAATTCAATGAATGGTATACTATTACATTTAACAACTATGTAATATTAGAAAATGAACTACATAAACCATACGCTTTAACAACAGGTTAAAAACGAGGTGATTTACAACATGGCGACTTTAATTCTTAAACCAAAATATGAATTCAACGTACCAGTTGAAGTAGAAAGAGTTATACCTGACAATATAGCTGGCTTGTCCTTAGAGGAGGTTTTAAAGATAAGAGTTTATGAAGGAAATAGAAGAAGAACTTTAGGAGAATTATTTGAAGTTTCAGGTGAAATAGCAAGCAAACCCTCAGACCAAGAAATAATTTTCCAAGCTAGTTCATGTAGAATTAGGCGTATTGGAGAAGAAATGTCAGCTGGAAAAATAATTGTTGACGGAGATGTAGGTCCCTTAGCAGGATTCAAGATGAAAGGAGGAACACTAATAATTAAAGGAAATGCAGGGCCATGGCTCGGAGCTAAAATGAAGAAAGGCGTCATAGAGGTTTTCGGAGACGCTGAAGGATTTGTTGGAAGTAAGCTCAGAGGTGAAGAACTATATTCCGGTATGTCAGGGGGTATGATAATAATTCATGGGAACGCCGGTAGAGAAGTTGGAGCTCACATGTCAGGAGGGGCAATTCTTATAGAAGGTAATGTAGGCGTTTTACCAGGAATGCACATGGCTGGTGGACAAATTCTCATAAAAGGAAACTGTGCTGGATGGCCTGGCACTCACATGATAGGGGGTAAAATAATAATTTTGGGAAGAGTTGAATCCATAGCACCTAGCCTATACTTTGAAGATATTAAGAAGAACGCTAAATTCATCAAGGAGAAAATACCTGGACCATATTATCTATTCTTAGGGGACGTTTTAGATAACATAGCTATACCCGGTAAGGTTTTTGTCTCAATTAAAAATAATCCCCATCTTAAATATTATGAGCAATTTGTTGAAGTGGTGAAAGACGAATGGTTGGAAGCAGTTTAAGTGTAAATAAGTTAGGTCTTAAAGTAGCTCAAAAACTAATAGAGTACCATAAAGAGTATAACGTCAAAGTAGTTAGCGGGCCACTAGGTTCGACAATAATAGATGCAGGAATAGAGGCTAAAGGAGGAATTGATGCAGGAATATTGGTAGCAGAAGCAACAATGGGAGGTCTTGGAAGAATAAAAGTAGGTTTTAGAGACTACGATGGACTAGCATTACCAACGGTCATAGTATACACGGACCACCCAGTAATAGCCTGCATGGCGTCTCAGTATGCTGGGTGGAGAATTAAAACTAAAGACTACTTCGCAATGGGTAGCGGACCTGCAAGAGCACTAGCTCTCAAACCTAAGAAACTATTTCAGGAAATAGGGTACAAGGATGAACATGATGAAGCGCTAATAATTCTTGAAGCAGAAAAGTATCCCACAGAAGAAGCTATAAAACTAATAGCTGAGAAGTGCGGTGTAAAACCGCAAAACGTAACAGTAATAATAACACCAACTCAGAGCATAGCAGGTTCAGTACAGATAAGCGCCAGAATAGTTGAAACAGGAATTCATAAACTACACACCGTAGGTTTCCATCTAGACAGATTCATTGCAGGCCAAGGAGAAGCACCAATAGCACCACCACACCCAGACCCCACAGTAGCTATGGGTAGAACAAACGACATGATACTTTACGGAGGAGTAGCAACATACTTCGTAAACGCCAAGGACAGTGAAATAGTTGAATTCCTGAAGAAAGCACCATCATGTACTTCAAGAGACTACGGTAAACCATTCTATGAGGCATTTAAGGAGGCAGGCTTCGACTTCTACAAAATAGATCCGAACCTATTTGCGCCAGCAATGTATGTCGTATTTAATGTGAAAACAGGTTCAACATTTAAAGCAGGATACATAAACGCTGAAGTTCTAAAAAGAAGCGTAGCATTTCAAGAAGTAAAATAGTCTTTTTTATTACTTTCCTTTCCCTACTTTTTAAACGGTAGATTAGCCTATGGTAACCATAGGTATTGTTACTAGGAATATTCATGGATGGGCAACAACACAATTAACAAGAGCAATTATAGAGCTAGGTCATGAACCATTCCCATTTAATTTCAGAAGCTTGTACACGGAGATAGGCGAAAACGGGTACAAAGTTTTCTCAAACAATGTTGACCTAGGTGAAAAACTTTCAGCATTAATAGTTAGGCCTTTAGGCAGACTATCTTTTGAGCAAGCATTTTTCAGAATGGATACTCTGCATTTGCTAGAAAACCTTGGAGTACCTGTAATTAACTCTCCTAAGGCAATAGAAATAGCTATAAATAAACATAGAACTTTAGCACTTCTATCGAAAAACGGTATAAAAGTACCTTACACCATAGTTACGGAAAACGTTAATGAAGCAGTGAAAAGGCTTAGCTTCGAAAAAGGTATTGTAGTGAAACCACTATTCGGCTCTAAGGGCCTAGGATCGTTCCTGTTAAAAGATAGGGATTTTGCATGGAGAGTACTAGCTGATTTAAGGTATCTTAGGCACGTACTTTACCTTCAAGAATTTCTAAAACACGGGGGTAGAGATATTAGAGCTTTTGTTGTAGGTGAAAATGTTGTAGCCGCAATGTACAGGGAGCTGCCAGGCTCATGGAAGACTAACATAGCAAGAGGGGCGAAACCTAAACCCCTCAAGATAACCGATGAGATAACCGAAATAGCTGTAAAAACAGCGAAAATAGTAGGCTGTGATGTAGCTGGAATAGATATTGTCGAGGTTGAAGGAGAAAAATATGTTATAGAGGTCAATAGCCAACCTGGATGGAAAGGTATTCAGAGGGTAACGAAAATTGACATTGCTAAGAAAATAGTTGAATATGTTGTAAGGGAGAAAATTAAGCGGTAATTAGAGTGTATGGTTGAGGACATTTTCTTCCGCTAACTAAGTACTTCAGAATTTCCGGTTTTAAACCGTTAACTATAGCTACTTTAACCTTAAATCGTTTAATAAGCTCCAGCACATAGTCATCAGCATATCCCTTAAGTGTTGAAACACTACTTGCCTTCAGCTCTTTAACCACCTTACCATTAACATACACTCCATCAACATTCTTCAACAACACTACTAGGTCAGCGCCTAACAGTATACCTATGAGAACAGCTATGGAATCGCTAGTAATGCTCCAAGATTCAGGTAAAATATTTACTTTCCTAATTATCTCGTATGGTAGCACTATAGCTATTTTACCTTCACTTAACGTTGAAACTATCTCCTCTAATGTTGAGCATAGCTTAGAGGTTCTTAACCTATAAGATAACATTACAGAATGTATTTCCATAGCTTTTATAGCCATATAATGAGCTTCCTCGGAGGTAATCTTATGTTCCACGAATAATTTTCTAACAACATCAGCGAAAATACCGCCCCCAGGAACAATTACTTTCCCTGGTTTCAGCCTAGCTAATATATTTGCAATATTACTTATGATTACTGGTGATCTTAACAAACTGCCTCCTACTTTAACAACTAAAGTTTTCATTTCCCTAAAACCTCTAATGCCATTAGTGCAACAGCATATGCCGGCAAAATGTGGGAAATCTTCTTACCATAAATACTTGAAACATCAATTACATCTTTAAACCCTGCTCTCTTAGCTGCTTCTTTAGCTAGAAATGAGCCTAAACCTGCCGTACATACCTTAAACGTACTAGGATTATATCCTAAACTAGCTATTCTAGACCTTACTTGGATAAGAGCTTCAAAAATCCTAAACACCATAGATTCGTACACGTAACGTGCAATCTCAAGAATTTCGTAATCATTTAAAATTTCGTTATCAGCACATGGAACCCTAGAGAGCCTATCTAAACATTCTCTCATATTCCTGCCTCTACCATCAGCCGTTTCAGTAGTATAGTCCTTAACACCTATCTTGCCTAGAACCAAACATACATCTCCTGATAAAGCAAACTTCTCTGAGGAAATACGTGCAAGCAGTCCCTTATATGGAACTTTATCTACTATGGAGCAAATATTAGTCCTGAGAACACCTAGATATACTAGTTCACCATAGACAAGTTTTTCCGGGTCAGTATATCCCTTCACATTGATTTCCCCGTTTACTATTGGAACTATGGTTGTACTCGTACTTCCTATGTCGACGAAGATGCAGTTTCTAAGTTTTTTAGATATGAGCCATGCTGAAGCAGCCCAGTTTGCAGCTGCAATCTCTAACGGATTCCTATATGCTTCACTGTACCCTACGAGTTTGCTTTTAACATTAACGTAAAACCTGCGGGAAGCATCGCTGAATACCTCTTCAACTGTTCTCACTATGAACCTTACTCCTTCACTTTTATTCCTAAATAGGTCACTCAGCTCTGCAGTCATAGTAGTAGAAACAACATAGTTCGGAGAAGGATTAACCCTCTTCTTCAGCTTCTTAAGACCTTCAACTACCCCGTCCTTACCTAAAATCCATACAGGAAAGTATTCCCTAATTACTTCCTTAACATGTATCCTCCCATTTGAAACGTTTAACTTAATTGCTTTTAAATTGGCGCCGCCAATGTCTAAGCCTAAAATCTCCACAGGTTCTCACCGAAAAGTTTTAGCTTACATTAGAAAATAAAATGTTTGTCTGAGAAATCATTAGTAGGCGAGTTTATGAAGATAAAAGTTGTTCCAGTATTAGATATTATGAAGGGGCTTGTTGTTCATGCTGTTGCAGGGATTAGAGAGAAATACAAACCATTAACCAACAGTGTTCTTGTAAATACATCGAATCCTTATGCTTTACTTGAAAAATTGGCGAACATGGGTTTCGACGAGGTCTACATTGCAGACATAGATTCCATACTTGGAATAGGAGAAAATAGCAACATAATAGATAAGGCCTTATCCATAGGCTTTAGAGTCCTAGCTGATGTAGGTGTTAAGGGGTTATTAATGAAGGATAGTGAAAAGTTAACAATAGTAATCGGCACAGAGTACTTAGAGAAACCTGGAGACCTAGCAAAACTTAGAGAACGGTACATTAGTCTAGATACGTTCTACGGCGAAGTAAAATTCGGGAGAGAACATTACAGTATACATGAGGTTCTAAACGTAATGAAGAATGTAGAATATAAAGGAATCATAATACTATTTCTGAATGCTGTAGGAACTCTCAAAGGACCTGATATTGGTCTTGCCAAGATCATTGCAGAGAATTGCCTAAGTAGAGAAGTAGCTGTTGGCGGAGGCATTAGAGGGTTAGAGGATTTGAAAAATCTTTGCAAAATAGGTGTAAATAAAGCTCTTGTAGCAACCTCTTTACATAAAGGAGTAATAACTAAACCTTACTACTACTTCTAAGCTCTCTTACTCTTAGAAAAACATCATCTATGCTTTCCGCTACACCGACGACAATGCTCCTCCTAGACTTCCCGGGTTGAAGAATTCTTTCGTGACGCAGAGTTTTCACTGTTCTATCCAGTATCACATAGTAGGAATAGTTCTCGAAGTTAAAACGTGTTTTTCTATGAAACTTCTCCTCGCCTACTGAGTAAAGAATAAGCTTGCCGAGGTCTTCACCTAGTACTTCAGCTAACCCTATAAACGACGTTGTTAACCGCGGATTCACTTCAACAACGTAAGGTCTCCAATTAACCCATACTACATCTAATCCGAAATATCCTCTGAGACAGTTGCACCCTTTAAGCATCTTGTTTATGATACTTAGTGATTTCTCTAACATTTCACTATTCCTTAGCGGGGTTATTCCACCATAGTATTTTAATTCTCCTTTACTACCTACATCTATTAATTGAATATTATTAGAAATGAAGTGTACATTGGAACCATCGGATATTACGGATATGCTTGCATGTACTCCTACTAAAAATTCCTGAACAGCTATTTCCTCCGAAAAAGTATTATCCCATGCACGGTTTAACGCATACTCCAAGTTATCTGGTGTTTTCGCTAAAGTTATACCTGCTCCACCCGCCATATCAACAGGTTTAACAACAACAGGATAGGGTATGCTTTCTCCCTCTAATGTCCTTCCCTTACGTAAATACTTAGTTCTAGGCACTTGTATACCGCGTTCTTCAAGGAACTTATATGTACTCTTCTTATTAGAGAATGTAAGTATGCAATCATACGTTGGACCTAGTATTTTATCTTTAACTATTTTTGAGGCCTTCATAAGCTCCCTAGGTGGGGCTATGAGAAGCACGTAATCATATAAGGTCTCAATTTTTTCAAGTACGTCAAAATAATCTTCCTTTTTCCCTACAATCGCTGTTCTGAAGGGGAGTTTCATGTTCTCGAACATGTAGCTTAAAGTGAGATGGACTTCGGCACCTGCGTCCTTTAAAACTTTAGCTGCTGTGTACGCCATGGAAAAGCCTTCGAGCACTAGTTCCCAGTATGCTCTAATAGAAGCTTCATCGTGAGGACTAGTGCTCGAAACGAATTCCGTGACCAGGATTTTAGGCATTTTCTCTCACTGCTAGAACGATATTGTGTACATTTTTAAGTGTACTTAAACGTTATTTAACTTAAAGTATAAACTAAGTACACTTTCTCTTGAAAGCATGGTGTTGAATAGTTGACAAACATATACTTACCTACAATAGCTAAGCGAGGTTCTAATGAGAAGCTAGTGTTCTTTAGCTTTATTTTGAGAAATATGCCTGGAATGATAGCTAAAATAGCTAAAGTATTTTTCGAAAACAACATAAACATACTCTATGGTGTACATTCCGTAAATAAGAACCTTGGATATTGGATATTTTTAGCCGACGTCACCAATATTAAAAAACCCCTAGAGCACGTAGTTGGAGAACTAAGGAATATTAAAGGGGTTTTAGAGGTAAACTATGGAATAAATAATGTAGGAAATATGGTGATAAATCCATACTCGTTCACAATAGTGTTATCCTACGGCATAGGTAAGGCTTCGGTTTTTCCCGTAAATGTTTTGAAAAAAGCATTTAAAGACCTAAAGAGCAAATGGGGCATTGCAGCTTCAGTTTTCCTATATCATATAGGTTACTACATGGGTAATGTTTTGGGAACTATGTTTAAAAACGAAAAATTTGAACCCGAGAACGTACTTAAAGCGTCTCTAGAGTATCTGAAAAGCTTAGGGTTTTTCGGAAGCTATAATATAAAAATCTTCTCACCAATTAATCGAATAGCCACCGTGAAAATTTATGACTCTATTGAATGTACGAACTTAGTGTCATCTAAACCTGCAAGCCATTTCCTTAGAGGTGTTTTTGGGGGAATCTTCTCTACAATATTTAAGAAAGAAGTAACTGTTTATGAAACAAAATGTGTTGCTAAAGGAGATAGATACTGTGAATTTGAAAATAGGTAGTTTTTATGTTCCTGTAATAAACTTATCTAGGTGTCTAAGCCTTTTTGCTGGATGTGGGTGTGTACTGAATAATTCCTCAAGAATGCTCGGCTTTTGTCTTTTTATATCTTCGACTAGCTGGTCTATGTCTCTAATGTATCTAGCCTTTAATTGTTTATCAGGGTCTGCAATGAAGAACATTTTGAAGTGGCTATAGGATTTACCTCCTTCAACCATATACCTTCTCATTCTACTGGTATAGTACATTATCCTCGCTAGAGCTCTTTGCAGTTTTCTTGCACCATTAGCAACGTTTAATGCTGCGTGACTGTCAGCGTAGTATTCTCTGAGTCTGCTCATGTAAAATACGAATAAGTTTAGCAAGTAACTTACTGCCATTAATAATATTCCTACAAGTAGCAATAATGGTCCTCCACTTTCTCTCTCCCTTCTAAAACCACTAAACCATCCCGAAACGTAAAGTACGTACCCTATGTAGTAAATTATGGCAGGTATTATACTTATCATTAACATTACAACTACGTCTCTATGTTTCAGATGGCCTAGTTCATGGCCTAGAACTGCTTCAACCTCATCTAAAGGCAAAGTTTCTAGCAAACCTCTTGTAACAGCAACCCTATAACCTGTAAATGGATTTCCATAGGCAAACGCGTTCGGTATATCTATTTCAGCTATCATTAGCTTAGGTATGTATTTTAGTCCGCTTCTCTTAGCTATTTTCTCTACGATATCATGGAGTTCTGGGTATTCATGTCTACTTAAAGGTCTTACATGGTACACTGCATCAATTACGTATGGCCCTATAATCCACTGGAATAGGTGAAAAGCAACTATGAAACCTATTATTCCGTAGAAACCGTAGAAGCTTATGTTTAACCATGTGAGAATGGTAACGAAAACTAACGTGGCTATGGCTGTTATTGCAGCCATTGTTCCTATCATTGAAAGCCTAAGTTTCCATAGGGAAACCCTAGGCGCAGGTATTTTAGATGTAGAATATTTAACCTGCATACGCGCAGCCACCTAAAAATCCTCTACTAATTAGCCTGTATTTAAACATTAACTTATTGAACCAATGTACTGAGAAAATCTATGAGCTTATCTGCAACATGCTTAATAGTTTCTGTCATATTTTTCCCGAAGCTTATATCAGCTACTTGAATACCCAGTAGGTACTGTTCGGCTTTAGGTAATCTAAACTTAAGGTATCTGTAAAGCATAGAATACGATGGTTTATGCGTTGTAGGGAAAATTACTTCAGATCTCTCTACATCCTTCATGGAAGCGAAAACTATGGTTCCAGGCTCCAGCGATGCTTCAATAGCATCTATGAAAACTACCACATCGGGTTTTGTTCTTACTGCTACTTCTAAGAAGCTTTCCGGAGAAAGATCCGCATCAACAACGTTTTTTATTCCTCTTGATCTAAGGTTTAAGGCTATATATGATCCCACATAGTCGTCTCCTCGGAGTTCATTACCAATACCTAGTATGAAAATTCTCTTACCTGATAAAATACTAGATATTTCATCCTTAATTTTCTCGAAAATTCCGTAAATAATCATTCATATAGACCTTAAAATGGGTAAGTGAAATAAAATAGGCAACTATTTCTTTTTTCTACGTAATGGCGGTGGTAAATCAGGTAGGAACTTTATGGCATTTACTGGGCATGCTTCATAACATTGTCCGCAGAATAGGCACTTGTTGATGTTGTATATTGGTAAAAGCCTTCCAGCGAAATCTTTCATTGTTATTGCTTCTGTAGGGCATACTCTAGCACATAAGGTACATCCGGTACATATGTTTCTATCAATTTGAATAGTCCTATACCTTAGTAGGCCAGCTTTCTCCAACGGTGATTCTGGTACCTTCTCTGGTACCTTTTCCACTTTTTCAGGAAACTTTACTATAGGTGAAATCGCTTCAGAGGGACATATTTCAACACATTTATGGCAGAACACGCAGAGATCAACATCGTATGATGGAATAACTCTGCCATCCTTAATAACCATAGTCATTGCATGTGTTGGACAAACTGCTGCACAAAGCTCGCATTCAACGCATTTAGAGTAGTCTATTTTCATGTACCTTATTTTTTCAAGACCTGCTAGAATATATGGTGCTGTAGGGACTTTAGGTAATCCCTCATATGTTGACTTCTTTACTGAGGAAAGTTCAAACTCTGCTGATGAAATTATAGCATTTGCTGGGCAATTATAAATGCACTCATAGCAGAAACAACATCTACTTACATCATACCATGGTACAAACCTTCCATCGGTCCATCTAAGCTTAATTGCGAAGGTAGGACATACATCTTCGCAAACGCCACATTCAACACATCTATCCCATAGGAATACTGGTTTTCCTCTAAATCCTTCAGCTATTATAGGTTTTTCAAAAGGATACTTGTGAGTTGCTGGTTTCTTAAATAAGTAACTAAAAACTTCAGCTATTAGGGAGGGTATTTTCTTACCCATCCCCTACCTCCTCCAATATTTCTTCTTAATTTCACCTATAGTCATAATCTTCTTGGTTCCCGATTTAATGTCTAAAAGTATTACAGCTGTTCTATCAGTACATGCAAAACACGGGTCAATACTGCCTAGAATGACTGGGATATCTGCTATGTGGTAACCCTTGAACATTTCACATACTCCGGGTATGTTTGCATATGTTGGTGTTCTAACTCTATGTCTCCAAGGAGTTACTCCACCTCTCCATATGGTGTGATGCAACACCTCTCCTCGAGGTGCTTCAACTCTACCTTCTCCTTCTCCCTCAATAGTTCTTGGAACCTTAGTACATATCGGGCCTTGAGGTAGGTGATCTAGCGCATATAATACTATGTTTATCAGTTCTAAACATTCATCAACTCTAACCATGTATCTTGCCCAGCTATCCCCTTCCTTATACGTTATAACATTGAAGGGTATTTCATCGTAGACTTCGTAAGGGTCAGTGTATCTTAAGTCTATTTTCACACCAGAACCTCTAATTGTTGGCCCTACTGCGCCTAATGCTAAGAGTTTAGAACCACTAATGTACCCTACATCCATAGTTCTAGTAGTGAAGGTTGGGTCTTCGCTTAGAACTTTCTTATATCTTTCAATTCTCTTGTAAAGCTTAGGTAGTTTATCCTTCATTTTATCGGCAAGTGTTGGCGAAATATCTCTTGTAACACCGCCAACCCTTACGTATGCAGATATTACCCTGTTACCTGTAAGCTCCTCAAATAAGCTCATTACTAGCTCTCTATCTCTCCAAAACAGCATAAATAAGGTTTCGAATCCCATAAGCTCTGCTGCAACACCTAATAGGAGCAAGTGGCTATGTAGCCTATTGAGCTCATGAGCTATTACCCTTAGATACTTAGCTCTTGGAGGAACTTCAACATCGGCAGCTTGCTCAACAGCTTCAGCGAAACAGAGGGTATGAGCTACGTTACAAATACCACAAATTCTCTCAGCAAGATATAGGCCTTCAACAAACGTTTTTGTTTCCATAAGCTTCTCTATTCCCCTATGCATATACCCTATTCTAGGTATAACATCTATGACAGTTTCCCCTTCAACTTTAAAGAGAAACCTTTCCGCCTCATGTAGAGCTGGATGCTGAGGACCTATAATTAAGCTTATTGTGGACACTTCTATCTCACCTTCTTGACCTTCTTTATCAGCTTAACTTCCTTCCTTAGAGGATAAACGTTATCAGGCCAATCTTCAGGTAAAAATACTTTCCCTAAAGCTGGATGCCCTATGAACCTTACGCCAAACATTTCATAATTTTCACACTCATATAGAAGAGCTCCAGGCACTATGTCTGTTATGGTTTCAACTTCAGGATTTGCTCGAGGAATGTCCATTTTAAGTGTTAAATGGAGTTTTAAATCATCCTCTGCTAATTGTATTTCATACTGTAATTCAAAATCCCCTCTATCAATGTAGTCTACAGTATTTATTGTTACTAAGTATGAGGATTCAGCGAACCTATCTCTAAGCCACTTAATTATTTGCTTATGTGAGTTACGCACTATTTTTACCTCAGCGCGGGTAGGTGTAAGAATTTTAACGCTCAATATTTTATCTTTAAACTCCTTTCTCAATTCTTCTAGAAATTTAGAAACCTTCTCTGGAATGTTTTCCACTCTACTTTCTACTGCCATTCCCACCGCCCTTAATTTTCTTTATCAAAGTAACTATGCCGTGAATTATTGCCTCAGGTCTTGGAGGACATCCAGGAATGTAAACATCAACGGGAATTACCCTGTCAACTCCCTCATATACGAAGGGTGATCCTTGAAATACATTGCCATTTACCGCACATGTTCCAACAGCAATAACAAATTTGGGTTCGGGCATTTGCTCATAAATTCTCTTTAGTCTCTTAGCTACTTGTTTAGATACGGCGCCTGTAACTATCAGTATGTCTGCATGTCTAGGAGATGGTTTGAGGAGTATTCCGAAGCGTTCAACATCATATCTTGGGGTTAGAGCTGCCAAGACCTCAATATCGCAGCCGTTACATCCGGGAGATGGAAAATGTAGAATCCATGGAGATTTTATTCTCGCCCACTGAACAATTCCCATAATTTAGCCTCCTCGCTGGAAGGGTTCCCTTGTTCATCTAGGTTATTGAGTCTATATTAAATAAGATACTCTATAGTAGAAGTATATAGATAACATAGGAAAGTAATGAATTAAACCATTTAAGCTAGTAGTAAATTCTCCATAATATCCTCGGCAGCGTCCTTCATATTCTACTATAAGTTATTTTTATTTATACATGCTAGGAAAAGGGTTATACGAACTTCAAGTGATGATAAAGACTAGTTAAGGGAAATTCTGATGACTTTAGAAAGTTTCATTTCGGCATTCATAGTTGCTTTATTGCCAGCCTTTCTCATATCCCTTAGCCTTTACGCTATACGTGTAATTAAGGGTCCATCGATAACTGATATGGTTTTAGCTATTGACTGCGTAACGTATGATCTCTGTTTCCTCATGGGATTACTTTCAATACTATTCAAAATAGGTTTCTTAATGGTTGCGGCTCTCGCCTTAGCCCTATGGGCTTATGTTTTAGACGTTTACGTAGCTAAATATTTAGAGGCAAGAGAGGTTGGTGATTAGTGTTTTTCCTATTTCCTGAATTAAATATATTTGAGGAAATAGCTCTAATCATAGGAATAATCTTAACGTTAATTGGCGTATTCTGCGATGTTGTAGGCTCCATAGGTATGGTTAGATTTCCTAACTTCTTTGTTAGACTTCACGCAGCAACTGTTGGAACAATAGGAGGAGCTGTTTACCCATTATTCGGTGTTACGCTAATGTCTCTTGCCCTTAACTACCTAGGTGTAATAAGGTACTTCATAGCTGCGGGAGCATTCTTAACAGCAATAGCAATAGTTCTAACAGCACCTGTAGGTTCTCATGCATTAGCTAGAGCTGCTCATAGATCTAAAACTGTTCCCGTAGAGCCTAAGGTATGTGATTTTCTAAGAGAAGATGAGAGGTTGATTGAGGAATGATTGAACCTACGCTCATCACTGAAATACTTTTAGCGTTTGCACTTACGCTAGCGTTAATATTTGCTTATTTAGCTATTAGAGAAAGGGACTTAATTAAAGCCGTGGTTTTCTCAGCTCTTCAATCGGTTGCTTTTGCCTATGCTTACTATCTTCTGTTTGCACCAGATATAGTGCTAGCATATATTGCTGTAGGTGTTGGAATATACTCTATACTCTTAATTTATGGCGTAAGTAAAACCGAAAGATATGAAGAGGTGTAAGCATGGGTGTAATTGTGAAGAGACCATATAGCGAAGTAGTTATAGGGTTAGGTGTAGCGCTTCTGCTCGTGCTTACACTATTTGCCGTTATTGCAGGTGCTACAGGCTTTACACCTAAGGAAGATATTAGACCTTTAGCTAAATTTTACCTATATTACGCTATCAACTGGCATGAGAAGAAATATTGGGCTGCAAGCCCTGAAGCAGTAAATTCTATGGTTTGGGACTATAGAGGATACGATACACTGTATGAGACTTCAGTATTCTTCCTAGCAATAATAGGTGCTATAGCTGTTTTCAGAATACCTAAAGTTAAGGATGTTTTCACTAAAGGTATCTTAAGTGGAAAAGGCCTATCACTAATCGTTAAAACTATAACGAAGCTTGTAATAGCTTTTGTACTCATAGTTTCAATAGCTATAGCTGTTCATGGAAACCTTACACCAGGAGGAGGCTTCCAAGCTGGATCAGCAATATCCATAGCAACACTGTTAGCTATCGCAGCTTTCTCAAGAATATTTCTAGAAGAGAGGAAAATAACGACAAAGTTAATGCTACCTATTAGAGTCTTAGGTGTTTTAGGCATAGGACTTCTTGCTTTAGGTCCAGGATTAATTGCTTTAAGCGGTGTAACGTCTTTCGTTATTCAAAACCAACCTAAACCATGGGCTAACTGGGGTTTCATACCTGGAATCGGGCCCTTCTGGCTTTCAGGAAACCAGTTCTTCTACAATTTCTGCGAATTCGTGGCTGTAGGTGCAGGTTTTACAGTAATTTACCTCATATTTTCAATACCTGAACTAATTTATAAGAAGGTGTTAGGGAAATGACAAGTATGATATCTCAAGCACTTTGGATATACTTTTACATAACGCTAATAGGGTTAATAGCGGTCTCGGTTTACGGCATAGTAGTTAGGCCTAACTTGCTTAAGAAAATTATTGCTCTCTCGATTCTCGGAGATACAGCAAACACGTTCATAATTTTCTTAGGTTTTAGACGTGGCGGAGCGGCTGTCCCAATATTTCCATCCATTAAACCTACTCTTGAGGAACTACTTTGGTTTAAAGAAACAGCTGTTGATCCTTTACCTCAATGCTTAGTTATAACTGCTATAGTCATTAACATGTCGGTAACAGCATTCCTAATAGCTTTAGCTATTCAGCTTTATAGACTCTATGGAACACTTGATGTAAGGAAGGCCGTTAGGCTAAGAGGGTGAAGAACATGGGTGCTTTAGAGAAAACACTTAAAGTAATAGCAGTTGCTGTTTTACTGTTCGCAGTTTTCATTATAGCTTCAGCTAGCATAGCAACCCAAGACATAATTTACGGTATAATATTCTCGGTAGCAGTAGCCGTAGTTGTAGCAGATCTTCTTATTGCTAAACATACTAAACCATATAATGTTAAGAGATGGTTCTGGACAATAGCATATGCTTTCTACTACTTCATAGTTGCAGAATATAAGGCTCACTCTGATGTGATTAAGAGGATTTTACACCCTAAAATGCCTATTAAACCAGGCATTGTTAGAGTACCATTCCATGTTAATACAGATTACGCTATAGTAACTATAGCTAACTCCATAACAAACACCCCAGGTACGGTTGTTGTCGACTTAGATACTAAGAGGAAATACTTTTATGTTCACTGGATTAACGTTAAAGCACCCGATGAGAAAACAACGTTTGAAAATATTTCTAAAATGTTCGAATATTTTGCTAAAAGAATGTTCGATTAGGTGATATATTATGGAGATCTACCCTCCATTACCACCAATAATGATACATTCATTAGTCCTAGCACCTGTAATAGCCATAGTTTCAGCTTTTGCAATGCCATTGATAGGATTAACTATTAAGAACAGGAGAGTATGGGACACTTTTGCATTAACCATTACAACAATAGTTCTCATACTTTCAGGTTTAGGCTACACCTTAGTGCGCATTCTAGGCAAGCCATTCGTTTACTTGCTTGGAGGATGGCCTCCACCTGTAGGTATAGTTTACGAGGTTGACGAGTTTGCAGCGCTACTAGGTTTTGTATCGGCTTTCGTAATATGGTTAATTACAATATACGGTGTAAAATACTTCGACCTTGATGAAGATGGTGTAGAATGGTATTACACCATGCTATTAGGGTTAGAGGCGGGCGTTCTTGGATGCATATATACAGGCGACGTATTCAACGTTTTCGTCCTATTTGAAGTACTTTCAATAACATCCTATGGTTTAGTAGCTTTCTGGAATAGAAGGGGAGAATGTATTGAAGCAGCAATTAAATATTCTCTTATAGGTGCTTTAGCAACAACAATATACTTCCTAGCTGTAACATTCATTTACGCTTCTCTTGGAACATTAAATATGGCAGACATCGCAGCTAAGATAAGAGGAATATTCTTCCCGGTTACAGGGGAACCTTACGGTAACTTAGTTTTAGGTGTGGGCTTATTCTTAGCGTTATCTATCTGGGCATTTACCGTAGAAGCTGGCGTAGCTCCGAATCACTTTAGAGTTCTTGACGCATACCAAGTATCGCCATCTACAGTTGCAGCGCTACTTTCAGCTGTTGCAGCTAACGTAGGTTTCTACCTACTAGCAAGATATTTGATAACTCTTCTAAGCGGTGCTAGAGCAGTAGAGTCTATAGTAAACGCAGGGCTAATAATAGTGCTAATTATGGGCTTAATCTCAATACTTGTAGGATCGTTCTTAATGATTGTTCAATCGGACATTAATAGAATTTTAGCTTACAGTTCCGTGTTAAACTATGGTTACGTATGTTTAGCTATAGGGTTAGCTACACCATTAGCTTTAGCTGCGGCATTATTCCACATGATAAACCACGCTATAGCTAAGACCCTCATATTCTTAACAGCTGGCGTTTACGTTAAAGCAGCTGGAACTAGAAGCTTAGATAAAATGGAAGGTGTAGGAAGGTATGCTCCATTAACATCCGCTTTAATGGTTATAGCAGCTCTCGCACTTGCAGGTGTTCCTCCATTTAACGGCTTTGTCAGCAAGCTTATCCTATATGAAGCACTGCTAGAAGTTAACTTAGCTCCTCTAGTAATAATAATAGTTCTCTCAAGTGCATTATCTCTCTTAGGCTACCTAAAGATAATATACCATGCATATGCTAAACCTCCAATGAGAGATTATGGTAAAGTAGAGCCGCCGGGAGCAATGCTTTGGCCAATGATTATCCTTGCAGCTCTATGTATAATATTGGGTATTGCATCACCCTGGATATACGATATGTTCATAGAACCCGCTGCAAATACTGTTTTCGAAACAGATAAATTCATAGAAGTAGCTTACGAATTAGCTGAAAAACTACTTGCAGGTGTTAGGATATGAGCTTACTCATGGTTGTTTTAGAAACAGCAGTTTCAATGTTCATAATAACTCTACTAGCCTACGGACTCTACCTATACTCAATAAAAGTAACTAAGAGCTTCGCTAAAGAATCCAAAGAAAAACCCCTAATTTACGCTTGTGGAGAACACATTACTGAGAAGGAAGCACTTCTAGCAGATAGACACTTATTCACGACCATATGGAATGAGGTTTTCAAACCACTATACGATTCCCTTAGAGGAAAAGTACATACAGGAATACTTAACGACTGGTTCTTCTGGATGTTCCTAGCTCTAATCGTAGCTTACGCTACAATAATCATGCTGGGTGGTGTAAGTGGCTAACGGAATATTTGAAACACTAATGCTAGTAGGAGAGACGTTAATCTATCCTGGAGCAGTATTCTCATTCGTAGTTGCAATATTTACCCAGTGGTTTAGAAGAAAAGCCTACGCTAGAATGCAAAATAGAATGGGACCAACATATACAGGCCTTGCAGGGACACTACAGCCCTTCGCAGACTACGTCAAACTATTCTTCAAAGAAGACATAGTTGTTATCAGAGGATACGCTAAACTACCAGCATTCCTACTAGCGCTAGCTATAGGTGCTTTAATGGCAATACTTCTAATGTTGCCCATATCTCCATATAGCGTTTATGCACCATACGACATCATAGTAGCAGCTTACTTACTAATATGGCCAACACTGACCCTTGCAGCTCTAGGATTCCTAACACCAAGCCCCTATGGCGCTTTAGGTTCTTCAAGACTGCTCACGCTAACCATAGCATATGAAGTGGCTTTCCTAATTTCAATACTAACACCCGTAGTTTTAGCTAGTAGAATACTTGGAGCACAGTACTCACTATATCTTTCATCAATTTACAGCTGGTTGCTATGGACAAACCCTGTACTAGTACCGTTAATGGTAATATCGTTGCTGACAGCACTAATCTCGTTGCAATGTAAGCTATTAGAAAAGCCATTTGATATTCCGGAAGCGGAGCAGGAAATAGTTGCAGGACCATTTACAGAATATTCAGGGCCAAAACTTGCATTCATAATATTCATTCACGATATCGAACAATATGTAAACTCGCTGATCATAGTATTCCTATTCCTAGGTGGTGTGGCACCCTTCGTGGAAGGCCCGCTATGGGCTCAAATACTGGTGGTTGCCATTAAATACATTATTGTAGTTCTCGTCCTAACATGGATTAAAGCTATGGTAGCAAGGTTTAGAGTAGACCAAGCAATAAAAATGCTGTGGAAATACATAGTACCACTATCACTATTCGCATTAATAGTTTC
>CAZBXI010000023.1:0-22975 GCA_964496035.1 uncultured Desulfurococcales archaeon | reverse complement strand
CTTGAAGGCGAACATAAAGTTTCACTTAAAGTACCCTATGTTAAAAATGTTGAAGTCAGTAATGGTAGAACGCTGATTTACCTGAGTACTTTAGAGGAAAGTGATATTAAGAAACCCATAGTTGACAGGTTAATTAAGCTACTTTATGAGAAAGAACAAAGACTCCTATGGGGAGGTAAAGCAGAACACTGGTATTTGGTCAAGGAAAGCGGCGTTAAGAGGAAAATACCTCCGTTTAAAGATGATCCTAACAAGATTCTTGAGGAAATAGGTTGGATTAAGAGGTTCTCTATTGGGCAATGGATATACACTCCGCCTTTCACCTACCTCCTTAACATGATAAAGAACATATTTTTGAATGAAGTAGTTAAGCCTCTAGGTTTTCAAGAAGCTACATTCCCCAAAATGTATCCTTTAGAAGTAGGTCTTAGAACAGGTCATTTAAGAGGAACAATAAACTCAATGCTTTTCGCATCCCTGCCGGTTTCATATGATATTGCCGAATTTGAGGAGCTAATAGATTACATGTATGTTACCAATAAGGCTCCCGCAGAGGAAGTTGGAAAATATGTTAAACCGCCATCATATTTCCTATGTTTCGCACAGTGTGAACCATTTTATCAGTTCTTTTCAAAGGAAATTCTAAGCGAAGAATCATTACCTATCAAGTGGTTTGACCAAGCAGGACCCTCTTTCAGATGGGAAGCTGGCGGAATATATGGTGTTGAAAGAGTTATAGAGTTCCATAGAGTTGAAGTTGTATGGTTAGGGCTGCCTGAACAAGCAATTGACATTAGAAATAAGCTTCTCGAAAAATACGAGTATTTCATGGACAAGGTTTTAGATCTTGAATGGAGATGGGCTTGGGTTACTCCATGGTATCTTGAACAAGAAGGTGCTGTTGTTGAAATTAAGGGTGTTGAAATAAATAAGCCTGGAACAATAGATTTCGAAGTTTGGCTCCCATATAAGGGTCCAAGAGAGGATAGGAAGAGCTGGCTTGAAGTAGGTAATATTTCAATTCATGGAACAAAATTCACAGAACCTTTCAAGATAAAACATAGTAAAAGGAGGATCTTATGGACAGGCTGTTCAGGGTTCGGTGTTGAAAGATGGACTATTGCCTTTCTGGCTCAACATGGTTTCGACCCATCACAATGGCCTCAAAAAGTTAGAGAATATGTTAAGAAGAACCCTATGCCGAAATCTATTAAAGCAGTAACGTATCCTTCAACAGATAAGGGGAAGAAGAAACTTGAAGAAATACTACAGTACTTCAGCAAGTTAGCCTAACTATTAAATCGCTGCTTACTGTTCTTTCCTAATAAACTCCATTAGTGAAAGATCTTTCCTCACTCTCCTCTCCTTAGCCTCAACTTTAGTTTTTACTATAGGCTTAAACTCCGCATACTCTCCTAGTGCAGGTTTCTCCCTAAGCTCTGCTACCGCTTTCCTAAGTTCCTTGAAAACCTCTTTAACCTTTCTAACATAGTTCTCATCTATGTTCTCATAGTATACTTTCGTCGTTGTTGTTAACGGGTCTAGCTCCAGCTTAATAATGCTTAATTTTTCTTCACCTGTAGCTTCGTAGAATGTTCTATCATGGGTCACTATAATTACTTGACTTGGGCCGCCAGGGCTAAATAGTACTCTCCTAAGTAGCTCAACTCTTTCAGGTGAGAAACCATATGTTGGTTCATCAAGTATTAGAAGTCCTTTACCAAGCTGAGGTATCATACTCCTAGCAACTCTATTTAGAGCAAGCCTATATGCTAGTGAAATACATGTTAATTGGCCTCCGCTAGGTGTTTCTATGGGCTTTAAAACACCATCAACTCTCGCCTTAAATGATAATGAGAAGTCCTGTTTTATTTCAACATCTATATTTTCGTAACCTGTCATTAGCATTTTAAATATCTTAGTGAACTCCTCCCTGAAAGCGGTAAATGCTCTAGTTTTAACGTATTTCTCAACTTCACTTATTATTCCTAGAACATATTTGCTTACGAAGTTAAGGTATTTACTGTACCTACTTATTTCCTCACGTACCTCTTTAAGCTTCTTCTTTTTCTCATCTATTTGGCTAAGCAGTTGTTTTAGACCTTTTAATTCCCCTTCAACCTCACCATATTCCTTATTCATAGATGAATGTTTTTCCATTAAATTATCAAGCTCTTTTCTTAGCTTCTCTAATTCCTCGGTTAGCCTATGGTATTCTGCCATGATGTGTTCTTTCTTAGAAACCTTCTCCTGTAGTGTCTTAAGCTCATTTGTTATTTCTTCTAGCTTCTTAGTTTTTTCGTGAAGCGATGTTAGTTCTACTATTTCCTCGTTTAGTTTTCTATATTTTTCATGTAGAGTACTGTGTTTTGAAACGATTTCGTTAAGGAAGTTGTTTTTCTCGCTAATGTTTTTTCGTAGCTCTTCTATTTCTTTATCTAAGTTGTTTACCTTGGCGCTGAGCTCTTCTATTTCATTCTCTATCTTAGCTATTTGCTTTCTCACACTATTCTTAAGTTCTACAGCATGAGCATGAGTTATGGGTTGTTTACATACTGGACATATTCCCCTCTTTTCTAGATCCTCTATTTCTTTAAGTCGCTTAACTAGTTCATTATATTTCCCTTTTCTAAGCTGTAATTCGCCTAAGAAGTCCCCCTTATCTTTAATTTTTAAGTCTAAACTTTTCTGTAATTCTCTTATTTCTGAAGAGATTTTGTTCCTTAACTCTTCTAGGTTCTTTATTTCTGATAGTGTTTTAGAAAGTTCTCTTT
The DNA here is from genome assembly GCA_964496035.1 of uncultured Desulfurococcales archaeon. Classification (GTDB taxonomy): domain Archaea; phylum Thermoproteota; class Thermoprotei_A; order EX4484-217-1; family EX4484-217-1; genus EX4484-217-1. The sequence goes on along the minus strand of CAZBXI010000023.1, from coordinate 20,201 downwards.
TAGCGTTTTCAAGTTCTTTAGCTACTTCTGCGAAAATTTTACCTTTAACCTCTTTTCTCAATTTTTCAAGGGTTTTTGTTAGTTCTTTGATTCTATCACTGTAAGCTTTTATTTCGCTTATTTCCCGTTGTTTTTTACTTATCTTTTCTTCTAGCTCCTTTAGCTTACTGTTTTTAGACTTTATTTCCTTAGATATGTTTTCTATTTTGCCTTTAAGTTCTAGGAGTTTCTCTTTTAACTTCTCAATATTTCTCTTAATTTCATGTTCTTTTGAAATTTCTAATTCAAGTTCTCTTTCTCTTACCCTTAGCTCTTTCTCTATTTTCCTCCTTATTGTTGACTTTAATGTTTCAATCCTGCTCCTGGCCAGACTGTACTTGTAAAGGTTCAATACTCTGTTAACTATTTCCGATCTCTCACTACTACTTACCGTTAGTATTGAGTGTGTTCCAAACTGAGGAACGTATATTGCTGATGCGAAAACTCTGCTTCTCGCTCTGGTTCTTTCCTCAGGTAATCTTAGGAGGTCCATTATGTAGCTTCTCATTTCTGTTGCTGAAAGCAGTTTAAGCTGCGGTTTTCCAGTTTTGCTTACTACAAGAACCCATCCTCCCCTATCTTGAACTGTTTTTCCAACTCCCTGTATTTCCCTATGAATTATGATGTTTCTTTCACCACTCTTAATCCATAGTCTTATGAAACCTCTTGAAACACCTCTTCTTAGAAGATCTCTTGCTGTTGGATTAGCAAATCTTGCCAAGGGATCCGATGGAGCTCCTGGGACATTACCGAAAAGTGCGAATCCTATTGCTCCTAGAATACTTGTTTTACCTGAACCTATGTCGCCATAAATTACTGTTATTCCTTCCTCTGGAAACACTATTATTTCGTCCTTGTAGGATCTTATATTGTGTAACCAAATAGCCTTAATTATCATTATGTTTAAACCTCGCTAAGCATTTCACATACTTCTCTAAGAGTTTTCGGTTTTTCCTCTGATTCTATTTTTATTTCGAACCATCCTTTGAAATATGCTGGTATTGGATCTTTCACTTTAAGGTCTGGAGTGTAAATGTATCCTTCTCTATCATTTAATACTGGTATTTCATGGGGTGGTATGCCAATTGACGAGAAGTATTCTATGTCTGTTCTGAATTTAGTTCTTAGAACCACGTAGGTGTTCATGTTTGCTAGAAGCTGCTTATCTATGATGGTTGCTAGCTGAGTTATTGCTACTAATCCTATGTTGAATTTTCTACCTTCCCTAGCAATTCTAGCAAATGCGTTTCTCGGACTCCTAACCTTGTCTGGTGTTAAGTATAGGGGGGCTTCTTCGGAAACTATTGCTACTACTTTTCTCCTACTTATTTCTGCGGGTGTTAAGCCTATCCTATTCAGTAATAGTCTTCTAACTACGTTAAGAACCAATGCGTCAGCCTGATTTGTTGGAGCTGTTGAAATATCTAAAACTACTATGTTGCCTTCCTCTATCTTATCAATAATGTCACCTATTGATACTCCATTTTCTAGAGCTACTGTTTCCTCTTCTTCACCGACATAGTACCATTTATAGTTGGACAGTGACTGTTTAGCTGTAAGAATAGGGCTTGTAACTAATGCATTAAGTAGCTTCTTGAGTGCGCTTTTGTTTTTGAAAATTCCGCTTATTTTGAAAATGCTTCTTGAATCATCAAGAACTACTATAACCCCTCTACCTTCAGGTATTTTTCTAGTAGTAAGGTTTAGTATTGATGCTATTCTGTTTCTCCATAGCCTTAATTTTTGAATATATATTCCTTGCTGAACAAACTCCTTATATATTCCCTTTTTCTCCTTAGCTCCTACTCCTTCATAGTTACATATATTATCCACAGTAACTATTAGGAGAGGTAGGAGATGGCCGCTTAAGTTACCTTCTTTTGTTCTCGAGAAAATGTTTTTCCATGAATCTTCAAGGTCACTTGACATTACGATACTTTCAAGAGTTTCTAGGATCATTTCTAACCATACTGTTTCTTCGTCCTTTAAATCCAATGCCATAGCTATATCGTCTACTGTTAAACTACCTACATTTATTGGAGCATACTTTACCTCTACTTTAGGTAATGGATGCTCTGAAGGATTTGGTGTAAAGGATAACTTGTAAACATATATTCTTACAGATTCTACTTCTTCATTCTCATTAACCTCTAGTGCTTTACTTAGCTTGTTTAGAAATGCTTCTTCTAACCCTGTTGAATATTTACCGTATTCACCATGCCTATCAATTATAAGCCAGCCTATAGGCTTAGATGCATGTAGTGCCCAATTCACTATGAGGCCCATAACGCTTGTTGTTTTACCTGCACCTGTCTGTCCCGAAACCAGTATGTGTTTTGGTATTAATGTTTCAATATTTACTGTTATCTTTGCTGTTTCAAAGTATTTTCGTTCCCTCTCCATAGTTGTTGACGCTGTACCGCTTCTAAGAACTCCGAAGGGTATTGTTGTTTCGGTTGTTTCAAATACTATTCCTTTACTAAAGAACTCCATTATTTTCCTAGATTCTTCATCCTCATTAGACAATATGTGGACTGGCATGTTAACTGGAGGTGGTGCTGTAACTCTGGTTACACTTATCTCCTTACCTCTAATTAGGGAGAATAGGGGTTTAGCTACAATAGTTTCCTCCCTAGAAGTCTCAATAATCGATCCGCTAGGTTCAATACCGCTCGGTATTAGGCCTAAGGTTCTACTTACACCTGTAGGTAGCTTACTTACTACATCCTCTACATGCAGCAAGAGAACTTTGTTTAAGCCGTCAATTTTCACATAAAGTATATCACCAACGTTAACACTTGTTTTCTCGGATGCTGAAATAAGTACTTGATCTCTTGAGGAGGAAAATATGCGACCTATAATAGCTCCCATCTTAAACACCATAGCCTAGTCTCAGCCTTAAAGTGCCTTTGATTATTTGCATTAGTATTTTCGATAATTCCTTGTTTCTCTTAGAAATGTTTAAAGCCGCTACCGTTAAATGTGCTTCAAAAAGCTTTCTTAAATCACCATACACTCTAACGTTTTCATCAACCTCCATAAGACCTGTAGGAGGTCTTCCAGCTAAAGGGCTTTTAGCATAGAACATTTCTCTAACTATTTTGTCAACTCTACTATTGATGTCATCTATAACATTAAGATGTGTTCTTAAAATGCGGGCTCCACTCTCCCGCATATAGCCTAAAGGCGGTTTTTCACTATAAACATCTAAAACCATGATGTGATCTCCATCCATTGTTAAAGGAAAACGGGAAACCCAAAGCTCGTTTGCGGGGTAGACTCTAGTACATAGCTTCTTAATTAAATCTTCAATTACTTCTCTAGGTATTCTATATCCTTCAAACCCTAGCTCTTCAACAGTTTCTAATAGCATTTTTATTGAAGGTAAGCTACGTTTGTTAATCAAAGTATAGAGTTCATAATGTCCATTTCTTATTTCACGTTCAAATATTTTTATAGCCCTAGCTAATGTTGTAAAAGCTGTTGTTTTAGCTAAACCAGCTAGCTTATCTACACACTGCTTCTTAACATCAGATACTTTACTGTTTAAAATCGCTGACAATATATTTAAACCGTCAACTTTGTGCTTAATTGATTTCCTCTTAGGTCTAAGCCATCTAATGAGAGTCCCATCAATTACAGCTTTACTTAAATCACCGTATTCTGCTAGTTTTAAGCCGTAAGCTAACTCTATAAGTCCCTCAATGTATCTAGCTAGCTTACGATATAGGAGTGGTCTTCTAGGTTCAATGGTTAAACCTAATTCTCTAAGTATTTCCGTTATTTCTTTAGAAACTCTTTGAGCCTCACTATTATTTTCTAGGAGAAGTGAGCTTCTTTCAGGAGTCTGTATTTTTACTTCGAAAATGTGTCTTAAAACCCCTCCACTAAACGTTCTTCTACGGGTAACAGTTAAGATTATTCTCTCCACCGGAGGGTAGTGTTCTAAACCGGAGATGCTGTTTATCGTTCTAAGTTCACCATCAGAATCTCTGATTAAAGCCCCAATTTGAATGTACATTACCCTAGCTATGTCCATGTCTAAAGGGTATATTCCAGCATCAACAAATGCTATATTTGAGCCTATAGGTTCTTCAAGCTTTTTAACTGTGTAGTATTGCTGATATATTTCAGCAAATAATTTAGTTACTTCGTCTTGAGCTACTTCTGAAACCATTTTAGCTAAAGATCCTAAAACATTTTCTAAAACACTTGTTAAATTATCCATCACCCTTTCACCTTCCAATAATTTCTTCTAAAATTTTCATTACTTCCTCAATTACTTCTTCATCAAAAACTGTTTTCTTAACCCCTTCAGGATACTCTCTACCTAGTACGTTAATTAGCTCGAGAATTTTTTGAGGTTGGATTTTAATACCGTACTTTCTGATAAGGTTTCTTATAGCTTCTAACTCTATTGCCTCAATGTTCGTTAAGTCTGCTTTAAATTCTTCAAGAAGCTGAACATATTCGTCACTTACTTCACTATGAATTATATGGGTCCATGCTCCATACTTTTTAGCCTCTTCTTCAACATACTTCCTTATTCTACTATATTTTTCAAAGTCTACTTTCCCGGTAAATACTATTAGACATTTAAATTTCTCTGGTATGTCTTTAAGCCTAGATTTTACCGTCGCTATAGCCTCTGATGGGGAATTTATTTCTACTACATCTACTCCTAAGTTGAAGCTATTTTTCAAAGCTTTTACTTTAGGTATTCTTCCGTCTAACTTTACATGTAAAACTCTTCTATCAGTATTGAACGTTTCACGTAGCTTATAGGTTTCAAAAATATCACTAGCATCTCTACCTATTGGTGCGCCTGGATATGCTATGTTAGCTTCGAAAGATTCATTGTAGGGAACAGGGAAATGTATGTGGCCTAGAGCTATATATCTGAAATGCTTATGTATGGATTTTTGAGCTTCTCTAGATAGTTTAATTACGGAGTATTTTGGGCTTATTTTTGAAAGATCTAAAGCTCCGAGATCTAGACCTACATGAGCTATAAGAACATTATCGTAGCTGCTGTTGAAATCCCCATATTCTACCCTTCTAGATTCTAAATACTCTACTTCCCTACCACCTTTAAATCCGGGTATACCATAAAACCTGAGGTTATATGCTATTGTAGGTTTAAGTTTTAACTTAAATTCCGACTCAATGGACTCCGTTATCTTAACTAATCCTACTTCGCTAAGTAAAGCTAAAGTCCCATGGCCTTTAACGGTCAAGTCGTGTGATCCTGGTGTAACAATTACCTCTAAACCTTCCCTCTTAGCTCTCTTAAGCGTTCTTACGGTCTCAATAGTTAGCTCATGACCTACTCTGGGAGATTCAAACAAGTCTCCCGCAATGACTAATACCTTCTCTCCTTCGCTAAGAGCTAAATCTACTATTGTTTTAAAAGCTTCTAACGGAGCTCTTCTTAAAGGTGTATGGCTGAAAGCGCCAATGTGAATATCTGCTGTATGTATGAAGGACAGCTAACTACACCTCATTTTGCTAACTTCCTTCCTCTAAATCCTTTATTTTTAACTAAGTATTTAAAAACGCAGTTTCTAAAGGGAAACCTATGCTCGCTCAAGTATTTTCTTCATTACTCTTGCGTTTTCAAGCATCCAGTGGTTATTGTTGAAGAAAACGTATACTTTGGAAGGATTTAGCGACAATATTTCATCAGCTATGCTTTTCAATTCTCCATAGCTGTAATCGTAAGCATACCATTCTTCTTTACCATGCATTCTCAAGTAAACGATATTATTAGAGGAGACAATCCAAGTAGCTATTGGAGCATCTATAGATACTAAGGTTATACCTAAACTTTTACAAAGCTTAACGGTCTCCTCATCAAACCAGCTTTTATGTCTAAACTCCATAGCGAATTTCGAACCTAAACCTAGCCTATTAGCGAACTCCTTGATTCTCCTAATGTTTTCAGTTGTTTTAGTAAATGAGGGAGGCATTTGGAAAAGGTAGAAGTCAATAAGTTCACCCATAGGCGAGAATAGATTGTAGAATTTTATCCATATATTATAAGCGTTCTTCAACTTCCTATAGTGTGTTATACTTCTATGAACTTTAATAGCCCATTTAAGCTTACTACCTTTTCTAGCCCATGATCTAACCTGGTTTCTAAAGGGGAAGCGGTAGAAAGAAGCATTAAGTTCCACAGTATTTAAGCTTGAAAATTTAACATACCATTCTAGGTTACCTCCAATATTCCAATCGTATAGCCAACCCGAGGTTCCAACATATATTTCCATTTAAAACACAGCCTCATGAGAAAAATATATTTCAAAACTCTACGTTAAAATTTCGCCGTATAAGAGGAGGAATACTCCATGAAGAGAGAGGTCATCATAACAATTACTATTCTAGTTCTAGTTCTTGGAGGAATACTTTACTCTATGCAAAGAGGACCCTACGCTACATCCGCGTCTGAAACCGTAGAGTTTACCGAAACTTCACCTACAATACCGACCCCGTCTCCCCCAACTGAAACATCACCAACACCGACAACTCAATATTTTCAACGCAAAGAAGTTAAGGTCCCTCTTAAAATCATAAGGTATAATTTTACCTCGGACAAGGGGTTTGAAAAGATCCTCGAAATAACATCAGCTACGGCGTATTACTACCTTACCATAGAAGATGTTGAAGTAACAGGTGAAAATCCGAAATTAACTATAGGGCTCAAAATAATGGTAGCTTCTGAAACAAGATATACTGGGTTGTTTCATGAAGTAAACTTAGAGGTCATTAAACTTCCATACACTGTGGAAGATGAGAACTGGGTATACATTACTGGAGATTGCAAAGCAGAATACATTATTAGCGTTGAAATCCACAACGCTAAAGTCCAAGGCGAATTAACCATAATACTGCAAGAGCCTATAGAACTTGACTATAATAAGGAGTACTTCATCAAGGGCAATTACGGTTTCCTATTGTTTAAAATAAGAAATAGTGAGAATAACCTTATACTTCTAAAAAAGAGCCCCGTAGGAGGAAAGATAATAGCTATTCAACCTGTTTCAGACTGCTTAGTTACAGAGTTTTCCTTTAATCGATGGACTCCTACAGGTGTTGTTGCCGAACTAAATAGCGTAATAATACCTTCATACTATGTTACTTGGGGAGGATATACGGTAAACGGTAAAATGGTTAAGGGAGGATGGATGAGGAAAGTCTTTTCTACAAATGGGCTTTTCATAGTCATAGAGAGTAAAGATAAGGAGTACTCAGTAACCTTAAGCGAAGTCAAGAACTTAGGTTCTCCGCAATCAACACCAGTTCTGAAAATAGGAAGCTCCTTGGACCTGCCTACTGCAAGCCATGTTGAAGGCGTAGTTCTTAATGTATCTATAGACAATGCTCCAGCCATGATAACTTTGGAACTAAATACTAGGACTAATGAGGAAGTTCCGTCAGAGTTCTGGGTTGGAGCAAACCTTGTTAATAGTAGCGGTATGGTTGTTTCAACAACGCCAGCAGTGATTATTCCCGGAGAGTCGAAGAAGGTTTTAGTTTACCTTGTTGCCAAGAAGAACGGAATGTATACAATGTGGTTAAGCTACAATACCGGCTCTATAGCCGAAATAGGTTTTAAGGCGAAACTTCTTAACATAGAACCTATTGATTTAAGCATATTTGGATACAATAAAGAATGGGGTGTTTGGGAAGGAAAAATAGAGTACAGATGAATTTGCTACACTTTAACTTTCACTAATGCATCCAAAACAACTTTGGTTGCAACATTCATTACATTCCTTAATTCCTCAGCCGTTGCTAACGCTTTCTCCTCTTCGTGGACAAGACTATCACTTACAACAAGTAATGCTCCTGTTTTAACCTTTCTCATCCACCCAAGAGCAAACAACATAGCACACTCCATTTCAACAGCAACTATTCCTCTATGAGACCATTTCTTTACAAATTCCGGGTCCTCAGCATAGAAAGCATCACTACTAATAACGGGGCCTAAAAGGAACTTAACGTTATTCTCCCTAGCAGCATCTATTAATGCCGTAGTTACTTCTGGATGAGGTGCCGTGGGCATGCATGAGTCTGGAACGTACATTCCAACAGCTCCACCGCCTACAGGATATGCTGCCCCAGTAGCTACTACTATATCTCCTTTCCTAAGTTCCTCAACTAGGCCTCCACACGTTCCCAATCTTACCACTGCTTTGGCTCCAAGCATTACAAGTTCTTCAAAAACAATAGCTGCTGAAGGAGCTCCAATACCATGTGTTGCTATAGTTATCGGAACATCCCTATAGTAGCCTGTGTACGTTATAAAACCTCTATTAGTGTTTACAAGCTTAGCATCCTTAAGCATACCGGAAACCTGCTCAACACGTGCAGGATCTCCGGCAATAATTATTCTTGCAGCAATATCTTCGGGCCTGGCTTTAATATGGTATGGTGGGCCGCTCAAAAACCGAACACCCTAGGATAATTTAGTGCGTTTAAATACAAAAACTTAAACTTGAAACATAATGGAGAAATATTGGCTAGAACTATTCACAACAGCTTCTTTCTCCACCACCATAGGGTAGTAGGTCATGCCAGTTCTTTTTCCAACACTCGGTACATATCATTATGTAACCGTACTTCTTATGTAAAGCCATAAGTAGAGAAACGTCTTCCCTACCGCATAGCGCGCATTTACCCATAAGTACACCTCACCTATTTCTAAGTTACCAGAAGTTAATATTTAGCGGGAGAATTTAACAGTTTTTTACTCAACCTCGTGAAAACAGTATCCTATAGGATTAGCAATACGATTAAGAGAACTGTAAGGATAAATAAGATCATGGCAAATACTGAAAACTCTAGGTCCATGATTTCTTCTCTTATCCTTCCCATTAACTTTATTAGGACAATGGCTAAGGGTTTCCACAGGATTTCATCGAAATATATTTCTCTTTCAGTGTCTCGCACTTCTAACTCTTTGAGTAGCAAATACTTGCCTACGGTTTTCTGGTAATCTATCTTACTTACTAATCCATGCAGGTAAGCGTGTTTTCTTGAAGTTGCGGATAGCATCTGTTTTGCAGCAAGGTGCACTCTTTTTAAATTCTTTAAAGCTACACTAAATATCTTAGCTCTAAGGCAACTAATACGTTCACGAAGTACATTACAGTATTCTACAAGTAGCTTTATAGATGAAGTAAATGCTACTATGGGGTATTGTATGAAGTTATTGAAGCGTGTGCTTAGTGCGAGGTTAAATGATGCTACAGTGTTGAAAATGTCATCTATTGAAAGTAGTATTCTATGGAAAACCCTTTTCTCTATCATGTGAAGTAACATAACCTCACGTTTTATTATTTCAAATTCATGCATAACTTCATGGACAATTATTCTACTTATTTTTGTATGGGCAAAAATGGCGGTAAACATGGATAGTGTCGTTATGGCGAATAATATTTGGGAAAACGTTAGTGAGTAGTATTCGTGAACATAGGGTACTGTAATTATGGGTAAAAAGTATTTTAACTCGATACTCTTAAGCACAGTTAAGTATTCTATGTTCAATATGTTTGAGGAAATACTTGCCAACACGGTGACTACGTGGGGTACAATAACTCCTAATGTTATGCAGAGGACTGTTGGGATTCCTTGACCTAAAAGCATTGTTAAGGGTAGTTCTTTAAAATCTAGCACTATTTCTCTAAGCTTGAACCCTCTGTATATGGTCTTAGAATACAGTTCTATCAATGTTGAAAGAGAAAGTACTGTTATAGTTAAAGCAATTATACCGCATATCATTAAGTACGTGTTCTTCGAACCTATTAAAGTTTGATATATTAGCCATTTAGAGAAAAAACCGCTTAACGGAGGGAGACCTATCATAGAGAATGAAGCTATTAGTATTGATATTGAGGTTACGGGTAAGACTTTGGAAACACCTCTTACCAAGAATAAGCTATGGTTACTCGTTTCGTAAAGTATTGAACCAGCATTCATGAACAGTGATGCTTTAGATATCACGTTGTTAAGTAGCTGATATAAGCCAGCCGATAAGGCTAAGGAAGCTAACACTACATACTCTACTCCTTCAGCTAAGAATACTAAACTAGCTCCTACGGCAAGCCAAGCAAATCCCATATGGCTCATACTGTAATATGCTATAGTCTTCTTATATTCATGCTGGGCAAATGCTAAGAAGCAGCATGAAACTACGGTTACTATACCGAACAACATGAGTATGTAGCCTAAAGTGGGATCATGTGGCCCGCTTAAGTATAGAAGCCTAATTAAAGTGTAGAATGCTACATTGTTCATTCCGCTAGATATCATTGCTGAAATACCGCTTGGAGCTACAAGCTGTGCTTCAGGCATCCAGAAGTGAAAAGGAAATATTCCTGCCTTACTACCGCACCCGATAATTAGCAGCATATACAATGGGAGACTATACTCTATCCTATACTGTAGAGACGCTACATCTACTGTTCCATATTCAATATGGATAAGTAATATAGCAGCTGTGAGAGGCAATGTGCTAAGTAAATGTGTTAACGTAAAATATCTGAATCCTGCTCTTCGAACTCTGCTTACATCATACTCCCATATTATCAATAGGTAAGATGAAAGGGTCATAATTTCCCAGAAAAATATGAGTGCAGCAAGGTTTCTCAATATAGTAACCATGAGCAGTGAAAGTAGAAATATATTATATAACATACCGTAAAGCCATCCATGGCCTATTCTAATATATCTCTCCATGTATGAGATAGAGTATAATGCTGTTGAGACGCCTAGTAATCCAAGTAAAGTAAGCATGAACAGTGTTAAACCGTCAAAAAACATGGGTACCCCGAAAATAAGTGTGGCTTGTGTTATATGTTTTGCTATGAGAAGCATATAAGCACTAGAGAATGCTAAAATCCCTGATGATATAGCAGATATAGCGCATGATGTACGAATAGCTAACCTATACTCCTTATGGAATATAATTCCGGACAAAGCAGCGATAATGTAAAGTAGAACAGATGTTTCTAGAGGAACCCACGAGGTATTCATGGCTTAGCACCTATTAGCATTAAGAGTAACGGGTATGCTAGAGTAGACGCTATTATCAAGGCCAATGCCGTATACGATATGGTGCGCGGAAGTGGTCTAAGTATTTCTGGCTTTCCTTCAGCAAATAAGTATTCATGAATTATAGCTAGAAATATTATGAAAACTAAAACCCAGTTTACAAGCATGAATACGGCAAGCGGCATATTTACATGCAATAAATTCAAAACAACATCGTGTTTACATAAGAACAAGCTAAATGGAGGAACACCTTCAAGTGCAAGTATTGCAGCTACTAATAGTAAAGCAAGAGATTTACAACTATGGACCATGCCCTTTACCTTGTTTAGGTTTCTAGTTCCATAAACATAGATCATACCTCCGGAAAGTATGAACACCGATGCTTTTGCAAGACCATGGCTAAGAACGTATAACCCTATTATGGTTTCTGCATGCTCAATTCTTAACGTTAAAATAGCTACTAGAAGCATTATCCATCCTATATTATCTATGGTTGACCACGCAAATAGCCTCTTTATATCCTTCTGCAAAGGATACATGATAAAAGCCATGATAACGTTAATCAACGCCGTTAAGGTCAGCGCGTAAAAGAACCATGAAGGAATTTCTGCTTTCAAAAGAACAAGCAGCCTAGCTAGACCATAGATTCCTAGTTTAACCATGCTTCCAGAAAGTAGAGCGGAGATAGGCGACGGAGCAACAGGGTGCACTTGAGGCAGCCAGAAGTGCAAGGGAAAGAGTCCAGCTTTAATACCGAACCCTATGAGTCCAAGACATAGAAGGACTGTGGAAAACTCGCTATAATATGTGAAATCATATGTTCCAGAAAAGTAGTTAACCAGCATGAATAGTAATAGGAGGCAGCTTGTACTGAATACATGCATTAATATGAAGTAATTTCGACCAATACTCAGTATTTTAGCGTCTTTGTAATCGTATATGACTAGAAGGTACGACATTAATGTCATTACTTCCCAGAAGAATATGAAAACAAGCCAGTTTCTAAGCATGGGTATCATCAACATGGATGTCACGAACAGTAAAAGGAAGAAGTAGTATGGAAGTTTTATGTTTTTACCATCATATAGCCGTAAATACTCGTAAGATGAAATTATAGCTGCTATGCCAACTATCCCTATGTTTAAAATAAAGGGTAGCGACATAGAATCTACACGAAGCACTATTCCATGAATATCGAGCTCAATATTGTTAACATACATGATTAACGATACTAAGGTTAATACAACTACCGTAAGGGAGGAGAAAGCTACTTTCAATATCCTACTATTAACCGCACCGCTCAACTGGTAAGCCCTCCATAAATTGTTATTTGAGAAATCATGTTATAGAAGAGGAAGTGCGAAGTTAAAGAGAATACTATGAGGGAGATTATAGAGTACTTCATCAAGGTAGGTATTTTAGTTACTACAGCTAAGTTCTCTTCTTCACATTCACTAAAGATCATTCTATTAACCCATGAAATACCTACTATGAAGAACACACAAGAATACACTATCATAGCGAACACTGGAATTAAATATAGCAGGGTTTCCACGCTAGTAACCGATGCCAATATAAGCATTTTGCCAAAGAAGAGACTAAAAGGTGGAGCGCCGGAAAGACCAATTATCGATGTAAACCATCCCATGCTCAAAAGTTTAGATTTAAGAATTAAGTTACTTATATGTCTCATATTGTGTGTACCGTAAGTATATTCAAAAACACCTACAATTAAAAATCCTAAACCTTTAATGAACGCATGGTTTACGAGATAAGCTATAGTCGCTTTTAACCCAATACTAGAACCTGCTAAGGCATAAACTACGCCAATATACATGATCATAGCCTCTCCTATTGTCGAGTAAGCTAAAAACTTCTTAGCATTCACTTGCAGAGGATACATTAATATACATATTACACATGTGATCACCATTAGCAATACTAAAACGTACAATACAATAGGGGATGTAGCGTTTATGAACTGTGCAATTCTCCCTAACAAGTAAACACCCATTTCTATCATAGCTGCTCCATGTAGAAAAGCTGAAGCTGGCGTTGGAGCAACCATAGCGTCTAAAAGCCATGAATAGAATGGAAACTGTGCTGATTTAGCTAGCGAAGCGACCATTACAAGTAGGAGAAGCTCAGTTTTCGCGTAAGCAGGTAAATTGGATAGTGAAAATAGGCTAGTATCTCCAATGTAATATAGGCTAAGGAACGAAGCTAAATATAGTCCCAGAACTGCTCCTACATGCGTGTAAAGTAGTGCTTTATTTGCTGAAATAATATCCCTAGCTGATCCATAATATGAAATTACTCCCCAACATGATAAGCTCATAAGTTCGAAGAATATTAAAGCCTCTATTAGTGTTGATGCGTGAAGAAAGGCCAATGTAGAACCTATAAATAAAAGCATCCACCCATAAAACCTCCCTTTACCTCTTCTTACAGGGTGCAGTCTGTTATCCTTACTCAAATAATCTATAGAATAAACAAGAAATAGTATGCCGCAGGAAAGCACAACCAAGCCTACAGTAATGGAATACGGGTCTACTATTAAGCCGTAAAATTCTCCTAATATACTATTCTTCACTAAAATTACATGAACTATTTTCTCTTTACTTTCGAAATACAGTATTGTACCTAAAAGATAGATTATAGTAATTAAAGACAAATTAAAGACCAAGTATATATCGGCTTTCCTGCCATCAACTATGAATGCTAGTAAACCTAAGGTTATAGGAACTAGAAACGATGCTATGAAAAATACTGTGCAGTCCATATGTTAACCTCACTTATTAGCAAAATACACTACCACATGTCTAAATTTCATATGGGACGTATTCTCGATAATGGCTGCTGGAAGCGGTTTTCCATTCAATATCCTAACCCTCTTTTAACCATGCAATTGCATATGATTTGTTAAACTTTCCACGCATTTATTTGAAGAAAAAACAATTGCCTACTATATTATAGAACCAGAAAATTTAAAATTATTGTTTAGAGGAACCTTGGTTTCTCTAAAACATTTTACATGCAAGAACATTTAATTCATGGAATTTTTTAAGTTTTAAGAAAAAACAAATGTAAAAAGAGTACACATAGCATGGTTGAAAACAATATTAGTGAAAGCGAGAAGTATTTAGAATTCTTTGAAACTAGAAGAAGTATAAGGATGTTATAAGTGTTATAAGTTAGAACCTGTGCCTGGCAATCTAGTCTTCAAAATACTCGATGTTGCAAGGTTTGCTTCAAGCGCTAAAACATGCAACCCTGGGAATTCATTGTCGTGGAGAAGAAAGAGCTCTTAGAGAAATTGTCTGAAATACATAGATGGGCTAAACCGATATCACTTGCAGCACACGCTTTAGGGCTAGGACAGTTTGGATACAGACCCTTAGAAACGCTAAAGGAAATGCAGGAAATTCTCAACATACCTTCAAGCAAAAAACCTATCGCTATTATAGCTATGGATTAGCCTGCTGAAAAACCTGAACCTAAGCCTAGAAAAACACTTAAGGAAATAGTTCATGAAGACCTATATTCTACTCCTTTAGCCTAGACATTTCTGCTAATATTTTTAAATACTTTTCCAAATGGCTCACTATTGTGAAGTTTTCTAGAACATGCTTGTATCCGTTCTCTCCAAGCCTTTTTCTCACGTTACTATTTCTTATAAGATATATTGTTTTTTCAGCAGCTTCTTCAATAGATTTAATAAGGTACCCTGTTACACCATTAACTATCTGAAGCTTAATTCCCCCAACACCTCTAGCTACAACAGGTTTCTTCTTCCATAAAGCTTCAGCAACAGAAAGCCCAAACCCCTCTCTGATACTCATTTGCAAAACCACCGTTGCTGCTCTTTGGAATGCGTTTACCTCTAAAGGTCCTACGCCAATAAGGTTTGTTAGAAAATGTATGTCATAGTCTTCACCCGCAAATCTAACTGCTTTCTCGTAATAAATCCATCCCTCAGGGTCATCAGATGCCATAGCTGCTATGAGTAGTAACTGCACATTAGGTATCTTCTTTTTAACCAACCTGTAAACCTTAATCGCACCTATAGGGTCTTTCCAAGGGTCAAATCTAGCTACTTGAACAAGTATCGGGCGTTCAGGATCTACATCGTATTTTGAAAGTATTTTTTGAATTGTACTTTCACTTAACGGCTTGTTCTTATCACTAAGAGGATCTATGGAGGGAGGCATAACGTACTTTACAGGTGTTGGTGTTTCAGGATGTATATACTTTTTCATATGGAATATGGATGCATTATATTGCTTAAGAATACTAAATATAAAGTTTAATACTGGTTTATACGGGTTACTTAAATCTATATGGCATCTCCAAACCCAAACTTTATAGTCTTGCGTGAAAAGCCTTATACCTAAGGGCTGTGGATCATGAACTACAACCACTTCTCCTCGAAGATCTAATATGTTTTCAACATTATGCCTTAATACCTCGTAATATAGGTTAATATGTTCTTTTTTCAAATCTAAAGCAGCGCCTTGTAGTGCATGATGTATTCTTTTAGTTACATTGAAGAATTCTTGGGGGGCTTCCAACACTTCCCACTCTGTTTCTATTCCCAAGCTATTCATTAATGGGACAATGTTGCTAAGAATCTCCACAACTCCACCGCCGAAAGCTGTCGAGTTCACATGGGTTACGCTTAATTCCTTAACCTGATCTGCTAACTTCACTATGTTCTCCACTTTCTCATAACCAACAATTCCGGTATAGTCTCTTATGTCTCTTATAGCTTCAAGTTTAACTTTCATGAAAACACCATTAACTGCGAAATTAAATACTCAGCTAAAACTATTTAAAACTAAGGTTAAACAGAACACTATGCATACACTAAATAGCATACTTCGCATGCGCCGTGATATCATGAAGTTACTTATAATACATCCCCATTTAAGCATAATTGGTGGAAGTGAGAAGCTAACACAAATACTGGTTTATGAATTGGAGAAGAAAAGAAAAAATATAGAAATACTCGTACTAACGGGTTCTAGGAATAAGGAATTATTTCCTGAAACAAGTAAGATCAAATTTAAGCTATTTAAGGAGGCCCCTGTAAAGGCAAAAAATCTCAGAATTAAAAAGTTGATCGACGCTTTCCTAACATTAAGCGAAGTAATGGATGATTTCTGCCCAGACGCTGTACTTGCAATGATGCAGGAACCTATATACCTTGTCCTATCCAAAATAGTGAAACCCAACATAGGTACTGCAATATATATTCACTTCCCGTTTGAAGAAGAACTAACAAAGGACAATGTAGTAGAGTTCATTAAAATGTATCGTTTCCCAGGCTTTTACGAGGGTTTTTATAAATTTGTTGACTTGAAAATAACAAACTCAAACTACACTGCTAAAGTTCTCTACGAAAAATTCGGGCTGGAGAGTAATGTAGTATATCCCGCCATCCCATGGGATTTCTTTAAGGAAAAACCAAGTTTAGACCGAGACCCAGGGCCATCAATTATTAGCGTTGGAAGATTTGTTCCGCACAAGAGGTTTACCATACTACTTAAGCTATTTAAGGATAGAATTAAACCTCTTATTCCTGAAGCAAGACTTACCATAGTTGGCATTCCTGATCCTAGATACGCAGACTATTATAGGAAAATAGTTGAATTAGCTGACCGTATAGCCGATGTTGAAGTTATAAGCAGGCCTTTAACACCCTTAGAAATGGCTAAACTATACAGACAGTCAAGAGTATACGTACACTTGCGTATAGGAGAACATTTCGGTATGGCACCTGTTGAAGCTATGAGCCAAGGAACAGTACCTATTCTTCCAAGTAAATCAGGTTTAGCAGAACTACTTACTCACCGGGTTTCAGGGTTTAAATACGAAAACGATAATGAACTGATTACTTACATTCTCGAAGTTCTTAAAATGCCTAGAGATAAATATTTGAAGCTGAAGAGAAACGCATACTATAAATCGCTATACTTTACACCTGAAAGATTTGCAAATGACATACTAGGATACTTAAATCTGGTAGTCTAGTTTTCCCATATTCTCCCTAAATTCTTTAGCGGCGTCCTCAGGCGGAACCGTTACTATGTAAATTCCTGAAGCTTTCTCGTAACCTCCCCATGTTTCAATAATAGGCTGTATTTCTATGTGCCAATGGTAAATACTGTCTCCTTTAGGGCCTAGGTGGAACCAGTAATTGTAGTCTATGTTGCCTAAGGTTTTTCTAATAAGCAGAAGAGTTTTGCTAAGAACATTAGCTAGATCTTTTAACTCTTCGTTGCTAGCATTAGTTATTGAGCATGCGTGTTTCTTAGGCACTATTAGTAGTTCGTATGGTTGCTCAGGTGCATATGCTGTTTCAACTTTAAAGAATCCCGTAGTAAACACTGTTCTAGGCGATTTACTGTTTGAAAATATTTCGCAAAGCGGGCAGACTCTATGCTTTTCAAAATATTCTTTCATAGCATATTCTTCAGCACTTATAATAGGAGGTGTAAAAGTGTTTGCGAATATTTGGAGATGCGGATGACCTATGCTCGCACCAGCCTTTAATCCTGCATTTTTAATTATAGATACGTGTTTTATTCTGGGATCTTTCATTATTTCCTCTACTCTTCTTCTAAGAGCTATAAGCATGTAGTACACGTTCACCGGGTTAAGTAAATACTTTTCCTCAGAATGTATGGGGGTTTCAACAAGTACTTCGTGATATCCGTAGGCTGAAAATTCACCGCTCATCATTTCAGCCTTATTAACTAAGGCAGGATATTTATTAGGAAAAACTCGTACAACCCAATTCTTTATTCTTCCATTATGTTCTCTCTCAAACAGAAGCTTGCCATCCTTCACTAATAGAACAAGAGTGGCTGGCGGTGTTTCTTCTTCTCTACTTGGGCAGAATGGACATATCACTTCTGCTTTTTCACGTTCTTCCACGCCTATAACGATTTTTGGTCTTTTCCTTCTAGCCGGAGCTATTATTGATATCCTTAACTTATCAAAGGGGCATATTCTAAGTTCAATTTTCGAAGTCAAGATAAACTCCTCATATAGACTTTAAGATTTAACAATGTTTAAACTATGCTATCAACATATTTTAATTAGAGTTTAATAAGGAGAAGACATCAGTAAAAGCGGTATTGAGGATGGCACCTTATGCACGAATGTATCATTTTTGAAAGAGGCAAGTTTAGGAAAGAAGAATGTGAGATGAAATGGGATATAATTCTTTACCTATACGTTCACTTAAGAAAAGGGGAAGTAGATAAGGTTGAATTGTGCATTCATGAGGTTTATCGTTTAACTGAAGACTATGAGAAAATAGTTGGTGGAATTCTCGGTGCAAAATACAGTGACACTATAAGCCTCTTCAATAGTATGGTAAAGATACTAAACAACTATTGTGGCAGGGATTGGAAGACAAGATTCGATATAAGCATGAATGAATATGAAGTGCAGATTAACGTGCTCCTATAGATGTTCAGCCTAATTAACCAGATTTTTTGAAACAATTTTTTCCTTAGCTATTTTTGAATATATCTTAGCACTCCTCCTTGGAATTCTTTCTTTAGTATCATAGTTTACCGCGTATAGGCCAAATTTCATTTTAAATCCATGATGCCATTCATAGTTATCTATTAGGGACCAGTGATAGTATCCTCTTACATCGACTTTATCCTCGTTTAAAGCTTTCCATAACTGTATTAAATGGGAGACAATAGTGTTAGGTCTTAATTTATCCTTAGCATCAGCTATACCGTTTTCTGAAACAACTACTGGGATTCCATACCTCTTATATACTTCATTAACTACTTTTCTCAAGCCTTTAGGATAAACTTCCCATCCCATATCACTAACTGGCAACCCAGCTAGGGATTTTGACTTAGGCTCACACTCAAATCCGTAACCTTCGGTAATTCTCCAGTTCAGCATATTCCTACCTTTAAACCAAGGCTTTGTTTCTTCAACAACCAATCTTGTATAGTAGTTTACACCTATCCAGTCAACAGTATTTCTTAAGTCCTTCCTAATTAACGGATTTCTCTTAGCTTCAAAAGTATAGTCGAGAACAAGTTCACCTCTAACAACAGTATCTAAGAACCACCAATTGAAAAAGTATTTAGCGTTCTTAGAAGCATCAATGTAGTCTTCAGTAAGAGGTTCAATAGCATATACATCGTAAATTATACCTACAGGAATTTCTCTAGGACTCCAAATTTTGAGCATATCGTATGCTCTAGCATGTGCTTCAACCATATTTCTTAAAGCTTCAAAGTATGCTTCAAAACTTAGAACTCTTGGAGGAAAACCCGATTTAGGTTTTAAATACCCTTCATAAGCAACAGCTCTTGGCTCATTAAATGTTGCCCATGAATCAACAACTTCACCTAGCTTATAAGCTACATAAGCTGCGTACTTAGCAAACTCTACAATAGTTCCCCTACTTATCCATCCTTTAGGCCCTTCTTCCAATAGGCTATCTCTCACTCTCAATGGATCATGAATCCATAGAGGTAGAGTGAAATGGTTTAAACATAGAGTAACATGAATATCCCTATTTTTTAAGTCTGAAAGTATTTCGTAGTAATGCTGAACCGCATGCTTATTAGCTAGCTTATCTAATTCCTCTAAGCATTTATCATCTACTTCAATAGCCTTAATTCCTTCCTCGTCTTCTTCAACATACGCTTTTACATTCCATGTAGGTTTCGGGAAAATACGGCTCCACTCAATACCTATCCTTATAGAGTTTAAGCCAAGTTGAACTATAAGGTCGTGATCTTTCCTAAATAAACTCCAATAGCCGGGACCGTTCTCTGGTAAATCACCACTGACAACACCTAAACCAATGTTGAATGGGTCATGGACCCATGCCCACCAATCACTATTAGGATCTATCTCACCACCATAACCCATTTCAAACTGGAAACCTGACATAGAAACTCCAAACAAAAACCATTCGGGAAAACCGAGCTCGACATCAGGTTTCAACGACAACACCTAGTATATGAATTTCTTCGTAGAAATTCCCCCTACTATACAGCTTAATAGCTAACAATTTAAAGATAATGCAAGCACAAATCCTTTTCTTAACAAACTTAGGA
>CAZBXI010000022.1:0-23072 GCA_964496035.1 uncultured Desulfurococcales archaeon | reverse complement strand
ACTATAAGTAAGCCATTACCTTTAACCATTGTTGAAAGTATACCAGAACCAGTTACGGCAAGTGGTTCAGCATAGAATTTATCATTCTTCCTAAATACTTTTACTCTCACATAGCCTCTAATCCCAGGTTCCACATAAACCCTCCTAGCAAGTACTGCTTCAACTTTGGGTTTAAGCGGGGGCTTAGAGCCGTGGAGAAAATAATGGAATTTCTCATAGATAGCAAAGAGAACTGTGAGCGCGGCCACAGGGTATCCTGAAAGCATGAAAATAGGCTTACCTCCTACCACCGCAATTCCTGCAGGTCTACCGGGCTTAATAGCTAATCCGTGAATTAGTAGTTCAGGGTTAAGTTTTCTAACAGCTCTAATAGTGTAATCCTTTACACCTACGCTTGTACCGCCTGTTGTAAATACAACATCTGTTGTCTCCAATGCTTCACGGATTTTTTCAACGATGATATCTATGTTGTCTGGAAGAATATCTTCAACAGTAACGTTTACATTCAGCTCTTTAAGGAAAGATTCAACAAGGTAAAGTGTTGACGAAATTATTTCCCCAGGCTTTACTTTTGAACCTAAAGGTACAAGCTCGTCACCTATCCCGAAAACAGCAGCTTTTAAACGATCATAAACTTTTACCTTCGATATGTTCAGCGTTGCAAGTAAACCTACATGCCAAGGCTTTATAATTTCCCCTTTTCTTACAACTACTTCTCCTCTCTTAATATCCTCGCCTACTGTAGAAACATTTTGCAATGGCGCTACTGAAGCATATACTTCAACAGTATCTTCATTTATTCTTTTAGTGTATTCAACCATTACAACAGCATTTGCTCCTTTAGGTATAGGTGCTCCTGTTGTTACTTCAACACATTCCCCTTTCCCTACGAAATATTTTTCAGGTTTATCCGACGTATGCATGAATCCTTTAACCTTTAATACTATGGGGTTTAATGTTGATGCACCATAGGTATCTTCAGCTCTTACAGCATAACCGTCAACAGCACTCCTATTATATGGTGGAAAATCATATGGTGCTTTAACAGTTTCAGCAGAAATGCAGCCTATAGTTTCAGTTACATGCTTTTCAATAATCCTTGGCCTAATTCTACATGCCTTTTTTAGTTTATCTAGAGCCTCCGATACCAGCATCAACTTCTCTATTTTACCATAGTTTTTCATAGCATTTTACCTACTAATGTAGGCTATAGCTTCAACTTCTAAGTCAGCATCCTTAGGTATTCTAGAAACCTCAACAACAACCCTAGCAGGATACTTATCCTTAAAATATTGCGAATATATTTCGTTAAATTTACTGAACAAACTTAAATCCTTCATGTAAACAGTGACTTTAACTATATCGTCCATTGTACCTCCTGCTTCTTCAACTATAGACTTAACATTCTCAAGAACAATTTTTACTGCTTCTTCAAAATTCCCTCTAATAATCTCGCCTGTAGCAGGGTTTATTGGCAATTGTCCTGAGATGAATAGGAAATTACCTGCCTTTACTGCTTGACTATAAGGACCCACAGGTTTAGGGGCTTTTTCCGAAACAATAACCTCTTTAGGCATTAGAACAATCACCTTTAAACTTATATAACGTACTCTGTCTCGTAATTGGTTAGAATGGTAAATAAGCTTTAAGAGGTAAAAAATCAATATACAATACTTAAATCATACTACATCTATTGGTCTTGGAATTATTTTTTCAGGATCTGTTTTCGGCGTATATAGCCTCATATCCTTTATTTCTAAGCTTTTAACTAAAGGTATTTTCTCCTCTGTTTCGTCCTTGAAAATATAAACTTCTATTCTTCCTTCACTAGGCTGGGTTATAGGCTCGACTTCGGCAAATATGTATCTCGCCCATTCCGAGAACTCCTCCTTCACAACTGTAAGTACTTTATATGTTTTAGGATAAAGTATTATTGGCCTTCTTATTGGAGCGGTTCTATCCAGGTTTTCATCCATACTACCTTTCAGCAATACCCTTACTTCAGTATCGCTGTAGTTTTCAAGAATTATCCTTACCAAATGTACTTCAGGTGCTTTAAACAATCCTTTTAGCTTATCTAAAAACCCCATAAATCCCACCATAGGGAGAAATGTTAGTACTCTGTTAAAGTCAAGGTATTCTCCATTTTTAAACTTATCCTAGAACATAATGATACATACCAGTTTGGCTTATGGAAAGATGGAGATAAATAGTGTAATAAAATTTATTGTTTACATTACATTACATTATTCAGCGATGTTAACCTTTTAACGTTTTTACAGCTAATTTTAACGACGCTGACTTCCCATCATAGGTATAGATAAACGTTAACCTTACTTCAGCATTTCCTGTCTTCATCCATTCAGTATATTCCTTTTTCCATGGAACCTTTATAGTAACTGTACTCTCGGAACCAGGCCCTATAGTTATTCCTTCAGTATAGTGTCCTCTTTCAGCATACACTCCTCTGGTAAATATTGTATACTCTATCCTCGTTATTTTCGCTGTTGCTTTGCTATCAGTATTTCCTAAAACCACTACAACTGATGCTTCGTTCTCTCCCGGTTCTACCCATGAACTTTTCTCTACTAGAATACCCTTTCCTGGAGCATAGTAGAAATAGTAGAGTGCAGCGAGAGCGATTACAACTATAATAACCACCGCAGCTATAGGACCCGCCTTTTTTGCCACAGCTTTCACCTCAGAACATACTAGTTATGTTTTTGTATTTCTATATATATGTTTTTGCTTTAAATATTTAAGTTTCGGAAAAGCTATGCAGAATTACCTTTTATAATGTTCTATAATACTTGTGTTTAGGTTGATTTAAAGTTTAAAAAGTATATTGGTATTTTATTTTTACTTCCAAGTAGCCGATGACCAACTGTAAGACACGCCTTTAGCTGCCAAAAGACCTAGCAACACTACAATTATTAGAATAACTAGTGCTGGCGTACCGGGGTCAACTGTGTATCCCTCAGCTATTTGTATTCCAATCATGATGGCTCCAACAATAATTGCTAGGATCACCCAGATAATTACGGCGTTTCTAATTTCACTGTATTCTACTTTAAATTCGCCTGTTGGTTTTGCTTCTGACAATATGTTTCACCGATTAAGTAATTATGCTTAAAATAATATATAAGCTTTAAATTAAGTTCAACCATTATCTCCACATATTACAACAGCCATTATTGGGGTATTAGCCATTACATTTTATTTTCTAAGATTACGTGGACTCTTCTAAGATTTTTCAATATTTAATTAAAAATGGGTGACGTTTATTGTATTTGGTATTGGATGCTGAATAGGAAAGCTTTATTACCTACTTGCAAAAATTATTTATTATGGTAATGTCATAAGTACTTATGTGGTGATGTTATGCAAACAATCATGGACATAATAAGCTATATTGACAGTCTTGTATGGGGTGCTCCAGTACTAATCATGTTATTCGCTGGCGGTATATTGTTCAGCATTATGGGCGGCTTCCACCAGATTAGGAAGTTCGGCACAGCATGGAAGACTATGCTGTGGAAAGGTGGAGCTAGAGGTGAAGTCCACCCATTCAAGATATGGTGTATGGTTATGGGCGCTACCATCGGCGTTGGTAACATTGCTGGCGCTAGCACCGCTATCCACTTGGGCGGTCCTGGTGCAGTGTTCTGGATGTGGATTTGTGCTCTCGTAGGTATGGCTACTAAGTCCTTCGAAGTTACACTAGGCTTATGGTCTAGGAAAGTTCTACCGGACGGTAGAATTCAGGGCGGTACACCCTTCTACATTGAGAAAGTACCATACATAGGTACAGTATTAGCGTTACTATTCGCTATATTCCTAGTTATTTCAGCCTACGGTATAGGTAACATGATTCAAGCAAACAACGTTGCCTACGCTACAGAATACGTTATTAGACACTATGGTGGAGGGGACACCGAAGTATTCTACGGTAGATTAGCTGCAGGCCTACTTATGGCCCTCTTCACGGCCCTAGTAGTTATTGGCGGTGTTAGAAGAATTGCTGAAGCTGCCTACTACATGATACCATTCATGAGCGCATGGTACATCATATTCAGCCTCGGAATATGGATCATGTACGGATACAACCTCCCGAAGGTAATCTTTGACATATTCAGGTTCGCATTCACACCTGCGGCTGTTGCTGGAGGTTTAGCAGGCTGGACCGTATATTCAGCTATTAGATACGGTTTCGCTAGAGGCCAGTTCTCAAACGAAGCCGGTCTAGGTAGCGCACCAAACGCTTACGCCTTCGCTGAATCAGACCACCCAGCTAGACAAGGATTCTATGGTGTATTCGAAGTATTCATGGACACCATAGTTCTCTGTACCATGACAGTCATACACGACCAGCTAACAGGAGCTCTATGGGAAAGACCAGACCTTTCAGGCGCAGCTCTAGCTGCTGAATCCTACTACAGAGCATACGGTATATACGCGCCTATACTACTAGGTGTAGCGTTAGCGCTATTCGCTTACACAACAATGTTAACATGGGAGTTCTATGGTGAACAGAACTTCTGGTACTTCTTCTCCTATAAGTTGAAGCTAATACCTGAGAAAGTTGCTAGATGGTTCTGGAGATTTATCTGGCTACCACCAATAGTCTTCGCTGCTGTAAGCCCACAGTACTTCGAAGCATTCTGGACATTCTCAGACTGTATGAACGGCCTAATGACCATACCCAACATCATTGCTGTGATATACCTATCACCAGTAGCTGCTAAGCTACTCAAAGACTTCTACACTAGACACATATACATAACTGGTGAAGCTAAAGGCAAACCACCAGCATCAATCTCAGCTACGCAAGTACTAAGATACTATGCTAAAGACTTCCTAAGATCAATGTTTACACCAACATATGTACTGATCAAAGAAAACATGATGGGTAGGAGAATTTATTAAGTAAAATAACATTTTTTCCTTGACCTAATTTCTACCCTACTTTCAACTAAACCCATAACACTCTAGCCTTATGAGTATCTTTATTTCATCTTCACCCTGCTATTAATCTAAAACATAGTGTAGAAATTGCTGCATAACCCGGTTTTACGCATTTTCGACTACGCGGAGTAATAAGCCTTAGGGTTAAAATATCTTTCAAATAAACTATAAATGCTTAGAGGTGTTTAGTTTCTATGACGTATCTTACCTTGGAAATGCTCAAAACGTTCAAAAATCAGCTTTTTGAAGAATGCTCTAGATGTATGAGGAAACCGGGCTTCGATGAAAGATGGTGTAACCTATGCAGCGTTAGACATGCTTACTTCACAGTTTCAAGGCTAATAGAAACTATAGAGAAACACAACGGAGACCTAGTTAAGCCAAACCACCGTAACAAACTTAAGTAATGAAGAAGAACACAGTAGTCGATGTGCAGGTTCATCACATTCTACTGTGAAGGAGAACAATGTAGTACCCTAAATAGGTTTATAAGAGCACTAGTTGAGTCTAGTCAAAACGACCCCTACTTACACATGTTCAGTAAGCGTTATAGGCATGAACATGGCTGGGGCTATGCTATTGCATGTTTTGAAGAAGACTTTAGCACCATATTTTTCGGCAAATCCCTTAAACCAATATATAACGATGACCTAGCTGGTAAAATTGCTGAGTATTTAGAAAAATATGAAGTATGCTTAGGTATGATCCATTCAAGACTTGCTAGTAAAAAAGAGCCAATAAACATTTACTCTACGCAGCCATTTCACCATAACCTTGGAAAGCATGGACACTTATGGTTTATACACAATGGATCCGTAGATAAAGAAAGCTTAGCTAAAATACTAAACAAAGAAGAACTTCTTAAAACACATTCAGACTCCTACTTTGCATCCCTACTTGTGGCTAAAAACATTATTGCTAAACAAGACCTTGTTAAAGCTGTGATAGGTGTTTTAGTTTATGTGAGAACAGCCTTCAATGTAGGCATTATGATATTAAACAATAATGGATCAAAACTTTTTACCTTGAACTACTTCACGCCAAAGATGAAGTACTTTAAAGACTACTATAAACTATACAGTGTTAGCAAGGGGAATACAAAAATTATAGCTTCTTCCACGATAATAGACTTCTACCTAAAAGAAGAGCTAAGCAATGCGCACGCATTTCACAATGGTGAAGCACATTTATGGGAATTCAAAAAGGATACAAAGGAGCTAGTAGAAACTAAAATTTTAATTCCATCACACGTTTAATCAGTATTATAGTTAAACATAACCCTAAAATTATAGTAGCAAGGCCAGCAAGACCTCCTTCAGGTCCAAATCGCCCTCCAAAAATTATTTCGAAATTCTTAACATATGCTTTTAGGAGTAAGTACTTTACATTACCGCTTACTGGAAAGCCAAGGAGTGTTAGCATGAAATTCCATCCACAATGGAATAGTGTTGGCGAGATAAGTGATTTAGAATAGTAAATAAGTAATGAGAGAATAATCCCGCTTATAATTAGTTGAAAGAAGGCAATCACGTTAAAACCTATGTTGAAAACATGAACCATGGCGAATAAAGCGGAGTTAATTAGAATAGCATTTCCTAACTTACGTTTCTCCATGAGAAGTCTATGGAACACGTATCCTCTAAAAACTGCTTCTTCCCCGAAAGCCCACACCAAATACGTGATAACTGTTACTATAATTGCTAACAGGTTTAACTCTTCTACAAAACTGTACTTCACAGTATTTGTGATTAAGCCGAGTACTCCAATAATCATTGGCAAGGTTAAACCTAAGACTAAAGGGTAAAGTATTGAAAAACCGACATCAGGTACTTTTATTTTAAAACCTACTTCACCTAGCCGAACATTGTATAACTTCGAAAACAGGATAATTAATAATATCCAATAGGGTACAGCAAGAAAACTGCTAGGCCTATGAAGAACTATAGCTAGTATGTTCAAATATAGAGCTGTACCTACGATCCAAAGGGTTATGAAAGCAGCAATTTCTACGCTTATGTTTTGCCTCATAAGCTACGCACCTTAAACTAATAGTACTTAAGAATTTCATGTACTAATTTCTCTATTTTACTCCATTCCCCATATTCGCTGAACATACTCTTTAAATATTTTAATGTTTTAGAAACCAAGACATTACGCTGTAAATTATCCAGCACAAACACCCCTAACGGCCATAGTAGAGAGTCAATATTTAGTGAAGGTATTTTGCATAACATTGAAATTTTTAACCATATTTTCCTAACTTCACTTGGCCTCTTTCCCAATAAATAGTATGTTTTACTTCTAAAATCTCTAACGCTTGGTATCTCTATTACTCCAGATGATATTGTTAAGGCAGATATCCTAACATCAACAGGTAGTGGTATGGTGAAAGGTATTGCTATTCTTTTCCCTGTCGAAACATAGTATGCATAGTAGAACATCTTTATGGAGAAAACTACGGTTTTAGAATCAGGGTTTGCTTTGAGAATTACTGCTATAGCTTTCCTGAGTTTTTCAAGATCATGCACATATAATTGCGGATTACTGTAAATTCTGGCTGCTAGTGGGGATTTTAGAAAGGTTTCTAATCTTTTAACTTTAGCATCCATATTGAAGACATTGAGCTTTTTCTCTTTCAGAAATTTCATGAAGTTTTCAAGTACTTTTTCAAGTGATGGTCTAGTTTTTGACATGTATAGGCCGAATTCTAACCAGTATTTTTCACCCTTTACCGCTAATTTATAGCTTATCAAACCATTAGCTATAGCTAAGAGGCAAGTATAGCCTACATGCTCCGTTTCTTCAAATATCATTTTTACTGCTTCAAGCTGCGGATCACGATCTTCAATAACATAAATATTCTCTAAGCCTATATCACGTAGAATATTCGCTATATTAACCACTCTATTCTCGTTAACAATTACTTCTATGCCAAGGGCTGCCAAATACTAATCCCCGTAAATGCTTTCTGAACTTTCTTAAGAATACTGTAGAATGGATGTTTTTTAGGTATTTTTCTACCTTCAAGCCTGGCTAAGTAGCCTAGATAAGAATCAACCATTGAGACAGCTGGTGCAACATCTTTAATCCTCCTTAGGGGGCCGTAGAATATGAAATCTACCGCAAATAGTTGCAAGTATGTTGCAGAACCAGCATGTATACCGATTGCTTCTTCGACACCGAAGCTTTTCTTAGAAATATTCCCTAAGGCATTTGCAGGTGCGCAACCTGTTGGTAGTCCTGTTTCAGATTTTATTTTAAAAACAGCCGGACCACTAACAGCAATTGATGCTGGATCTAAAACTACAACATCTACTAAAGGTTTTGCTAAACCTATTTTCCTCACTTTTGGTAGAAGTTCTCTACTAAGTATTTTTAACTTGTCTTCGGGAGTTAAGCTTCTAACAGGATTTGCCATGTCAAACGCCATAAGTACTGCTGCTTCTATCTTATTTTCCTTTAAACTCTCTAACTCTTCATCACTACTATGCACATATATTGCATTACCAATAACTCTACTTGTTAATCCTAGTTCGTGTGATACTTGGTACATTCTTACCCTAACGCTTTCCTCTATACCATCGAGAAATATTGGTGCTTCAGTAACTTCACTTATAAATTCTAAATATTTTTCCGCGGCTTTGCTTGTGTAAGCTACTAAGTCTATTGCAAACTGTAAGTTGTATTCCTCTGCAACTTTCTTAGCGAATTCTATTTTCTCTTTAGCTTTTTCTTTATCAAATATCCCTTCCTTATGATTTACAACCATTTTTTCTCCTAAGAAGAAAATACTTCCAACAAGAACCACAGGTCTTTCGCCAGGTAAGCCTCCGAAAATAACGTTACCTATTTTAAAAGTCTTCTGTTCGTTCTTAAACATGAAAGGTCTTAACTTTCCATATTTCTTCAATTTATTCACCATACTATTGTTGTTCCAATTCCTTATTGACCCTGCGTACAACCTCAACTATTGTTCTAAGCTTCCTTAAAGCAACATTATATGCTTTCTCGCAGGTTGTTCCCGGGGTTTTTAGAGCTTTAAATCCGCAATCTGCTGTGACAATACCTACTCTGTTACCGAATATGTTTAAAATGTTCTTTAATAAGTCGTATGTCTCCTTGAAACTTTCTACTCTTAAATTCCTAGAGCTAACTATTCCCGGACTTAGTATTTTATCGTGCTTTTCAAGCAACTCCTTAGTAAATACGTTCATGTTTTCCTTAGTATCCTTGAATTCATGATTTAATACCTTAAGTTTTTCAATTTCACATAGGATTTCCACAAGTTTAGGAGAAAGTCTTCCACAAACATGTATTCCTGTAAGTTTATCTTTAGCTTCATCGAATATCTCATTATATAAGCCAATAATATCATCGACTTTGTAACCATAAAGTATGATTCTTTTCCCAATAACATTAGCTAACATAGGATCATCGATCACGATGAAATCGTAGCCTAGGTCAACCATTTTCTTAACAGCTGATTTCACATAGTTTTTAAAGAACGAAAGTACTAGCTCCTTTTTAGCCATCGCTGTAGCCGATAACCCTCCCTCAGTTAGGTATATTCTAGAAGCTAAAGTGAAAGGTCCTGTTATAGGTGCTCTGAGTTTTTGAATTTTCGTTTTCTTAGCTATCTGGGAAATTATAATAGCCTCCTCAACTTCAATTTCAGGCGCCTTAGCCTCTGCAAGGACTTCTTCACGGGCAAAATACTTTTGCTTATGTACTTTAATTAATCCTACTTCCTCTAATGGCTTAAGATACATTTCTATGAAACTTCTCATTTGCGGAAAAGGAGGCATATCTACGCCGATATTGACCATGTCCTTAAATGCTCTAATAACGTTTTCACTGCTATGTTCTAGGGGAAAACTCCCTACATGACTTGTTAATATTTTCTTGAACATTACTATCATCTATTCGAAAAGTCTTACCTGGAGAATTTAAACTTATAACGTAATCGCCGAAAGCTTAGCGCTTATTAAAAACCCATTTAAAGTTTATATCTTAGAGCTATAGTTTACTGCTATAGTTTAGGAATATTTAATAACGTTCCAGTAAAATATTGTCTAGAGAGTTGTTATTTTCATGGTCTCATATAACGGTAAGAGGAGAAGCAGCTTAGAGATAATTACCTGCATTTTGAATGTTTGTTTGAAAGGTGCGTCAATAACTAAAATTATGCGTGAGTCAAATCTGAATTATACGCAAGCACATAGATATATAAATTCAATGATAGATAAGGGTATGTTGTCTCAACGTACTGTTAATAATAAGAAAGTATTTCAAACAACAAGATACGGCTATGAAATACTAGAAACGTTTAAGGACTTAGATTATCTGCTTAAGGAGAAAATTCTGAAAATAGACGATGTGAAATTCAATTTCAATACTACGCTGCCTTATAGTATAGATGGAAATCAGATATGTAAATACGATATTTATGCGAAAATACTTAAATCTTCAGTTAAAGGGGTAACTAAGACACGATTACTAAATATTTTAGGAACAAATACTCCAAGACTAAGTAAGTACCTTAAAGAACTTATTGAAAATAAGCTAATAGTTGTAGAGAATGTAAAGTATGATAGAAGAGTTAAAGGAGTTTTTAGAATTTCAAAGAAGGGATTAATGTATCTGAAAATATACATTAAACTAGCTTCTATGCTGGCTAAAGAAAGTGAAAGAGAGGAAAGATTTCCTAGAATAAGAGAGGAGAAGATAATAGGTATTTCTGGTATAGAACATAAAGTTGTTACGGTAATTTTAAATGGTATGAAGTATGCTGTGAAGGAAGTTAAGAGAAATAATAAACTTGAAATATTTAAATTCTTAATTATCGTTAGCGATATAGGTTTAAGGCCATTACTTATAGTTGATAAGAAAATATACCTCGACAATAGTATAAAGGACATAATTAAGGAATTTAATGGAAAAATAGTACGCAGATAGTATTATTTACTCATAGTTTCATATTAATTAAAGAAAGCCATAGACTTCTTAACTATACCTCTTTTAGTATTATCAACAGTACATCTTAAATACTTGTACTATCATATTTGGATAGGGTATCCAAATATGAGAATTAAAAACGTATCTGTAATTATTGCAATACTTATAGTGCTGCTCTTAGGAGGAAGCTTAACCTTATATTGGCATGCTTTAACTCCAGCTACAGTTACCATAACCTATACAACCACAGTCACCGAGACCATAACTCAAACAATTTCACCAAAAATCTATCCTCTAACGATTGTTGATGCTCTAGGTAGACAAGTAGTAATAAGTAGTGAACCTCTAAGAGCGGTTTCGCTCTCACCGTCTATAACTGAAATACTTTTCTCACTTAACTTAGGAAGCAGAGTTATTGCTGTTGACTCGTTTTCTAACTACCCGCCGGAAGTTATTGAGCTTAAAGATAAGGGTGTTATACAGGATATAGGCGGGTTTTGGTCGCCTGATTTAGAAAAAATAGTTGCGCTTGCTCCAGATGTCATCATAGCTGATTCCGATGCTCATATGAAGTTCAAGGACAAATTTGAGGAGCTGGGTTTAAACGTGGTTTTCATTAGAGGGGGGGCGGCAGTAACTGTAGAAGATATTCTACTAGACATTATGTTAGTAGCTAAGGTGTTTAACGTTGAAGATAATGGTGCAAAACTTATTCAAAATATAAGTGGGCAACTACTTACCATAGAGGAAAAAGTGAAAGAAGCAGGTAAGGTGAAAACTCTTGTACTTCTAGGCCCTCCTTCACTAGGATTATGGACTGTAGGCTCCGGTAAGTTCCTTAATGACATCATACGTAGAGCTGGCGGTATAAATATTGCTGAAAAATATTATGGATGGATACAGCTTAGCTTAGAAGAAGTAATCAGCGCTAATCCTGAAGTAATCATTGTTTTAGTTATGGGTACCGCTGAAGACGCTAAAGCTGTAATTAATGAAATAGCCAACTCTGAACTTTCAGAAACATCAGCTGTTAAGAATGGCAGAGTTTACGTATTAATTGGAGAAGCAGACGACATCGTAAGTAGACCCGGACCTAGAGTAGCTAAGGCTATTCTCTTGCTCGCTAAAATTATTCACCCAGACATATTTGGTGAGCCGGAAAGACCCGATGTTATCTCTATGGGAGGCTAAGATACTTAATGGCAAATGACAGCGTTAATAAGCTTCATGTAAAATACAAGTTAAAATTAAAACGTATAGTGATTAAAATAGCTTTACTTACAGCAGTTACCTTTTTAGTCTTTACCTTATCATTATCCGTAGGGTCTGTGCATATAAGTTTTGCCGATGTTCTACTAGTTATTCTATCTAGACTAGGTATTGTAAATTACAATCCTGGTTCTTTAGGGAAAGTTATTCTAGGCATACGTTTTTCAAGGACTATGGCTACTATTTTAGTTGGTTCTTCCTTAGCGGTCTCAGGTGTACTTATACAGACAACAACTAGAAATCCTTTAGCAGAACCTTTCCTCCTAGGCTTATCTTCAGGAGCTTTAATGTTCCTCTGCATTTCTTTGATAATTTACCCTAAAATTTGCATGTCTTCTGCAGCCATAATGTTAATATCATTTGCTGGAGCCTTGATAGCATTATTCGTAACTATGACTATTTCCGAGCTTCTCGGAGGAACACCTTTAAGCTTAATTCTTGCCGGGATAGCTGTTTCAGCTATGTTTGCCGGTGTTTCGCAGTTACTTGCTTTTATTGTTCAGTTTAAACTTAACATACCATTCCTCATGCTGCTACTTGGAAGTTTTTCGAACATTGTTCTAACACACGTTTTCATAGTTTCAATATCATTTACTGTAGGTTTTATCATCGCATTAACTATTTCCAAGAGGCTGAATGCTCTAATTTTTGGTGATGAACATGCTTTCCAACTAGGCTATAATCCTAAAGTACTAAGGTATATAGCAATACTAACTACTTCGTTTCTTACAGGTGTAGCAGTTTCTGTCTCAGGCCTCATAGGGTTTATAGGTTTGGTTGTCCCCCATATTTCAAGGCTTATCGTAGGTAATGATCATAGGGTTCTTATACCTTCATCAGCTCTTCTAGGAGGATCTCTTTTATGCTTCTCGGATGTAATTGTCAGATGTCTTTCTTCAAATCTTGGTTTCGGGGAATTACCTGTAGGTGCCTTAATGAGCATTATTGGTGCTCCATTTTTCATATATCTTCTCCTAAAGAAAATGAGAGGTTGAAAACATGGTTAAAATTAAAATCTTGAACCTAAGTTTTAGTTACGATTCCATAGAAGCGCTGAAGAATGTCTCGATAGAGTTCAAGGAGGGAGAAGTAGTTAGCATTATTGGGCCTAATGGGGCTGGGAAAACAACTCTCCTAAAATGTATCGCTAAGCTCTTGAAACCTAAGAAAGGCGTCATATACCTAGATGGCCGTGACGTATGGAGTATAAGCAATAAGGATTTAGCTAAAATACTTACACATTCATTATTTGAGGTACCTAAAGGCTTTAACTTAACGGTATTAGACTTCTTACTTACAAGTAGATATCCTCACTTTAGAGGTTTTTGGGAAACAAGAGAGGATTTAGATGTGGTTGAGGAAGCTTTAACCATGGTTAATGCTAAGCATTTAGCCGAGAGAAGGCTTGAAGAACTAAGTGATGGCGAGTTGCAAAGAATAGTTATGGCGAAACTTATTGCTCATCAAGCAAAGGTGTTGCTTGTAGATGAACCTACGGTACATTTAGATTTAAAATATCAACTAGAAATTCTTAGCATGCTTAGACGTATCAGTAAAGTAAACAATACATTAACCATAATGACACTACATGACTTGAGACTAGCATCAATATTTTCAGACAAATTAATACTACTACATCGCGGTAAAATTGTGGCTACCGGTGCTCCGCATGAGGTTTTAACGAAGGAGAATATTGCTAAAACATATGGTGTTGAAGTTGAGGTAATTAAGCATAGGAAAGCAGGTTTAATAATTGTACCTTTAAACACATTACCGTAAATTTAAGTATACTCCTTTAAGTACAAGCCTAACGCTCTTTAGCCTGCTCATTAACTTCAGAGCTTCTCTAACTTTATCTTTAGCTAGCTTACGCTCTATAATAATAAGTTTCTCGTAATCGTCAACGTCCATATCTCCGCATCTATAAAGAACACATATGGTAGTTGAAGTGACAACGGCGCTCAGAAGTCCTTGGTTTACAAATAAATCCCTAGAGGTTTCCATGTCTTTAGGTGAGAAAAAACTATGAGGGCTTGGGTGAGTATGTGCTATGAGCCATGCTCTTACTCTAGGTATTCTTATCCTATCAACGTCACCTTGAAGGACTACTCCTTCACCTTTTCTAGAAACCAATAACATATATTCTATGCGTTTACTATTGGTTACTACAGTTTTAGACTTTAGAAAACCCACTATATTGTCCAAGAATACTTCTAAAACCCTACTATACAGTGTTCTCCAATGATATAATGCTTCAGATGTACGGCCTTCAGCTATAATCAAGTTCGCCAGATCATTATCTACTCTAAGAAGCTCCTTGACGCTATTCAGTACGTCCTTCTTGCATGTTCCACCTAAGCTAACTACTAAGCTACTTCCTGGAACCCATTCAACATAATTATAAAATGAATTATCTATGTATATTTCATTTAAGCCTAAAATTCCATGGATGTTTTCAAAAGATGAAATTAGATTTCCAGCTAACGCTATCCACTTAGTGGCTTTTGTTGTGAAAAGTTTTTGCTCATACATTTAAATCGCTTCGTAATTGCTGGAGTAGCGTTGGTTACTAATAGCTTTCTAAATATATCTTCTTTAGCTCGTCTTTCGTTGGTACTCTTGGATTATTCTCTATTAACGCCTTCATATATGTAAATGCGTTTTCAACCATAGCGTCAATGTCTTCTACTTTTACGCCTAAGTCTCTGAGTTTAAAGTTTAAACCTACTTTCTTACGTAAATCTACAACAAAATCGTAGACCGCTTTTGCTGCTTGGTCTATGGTTAATTCTTCAGTTTTTAACCCTAGTATTTTGGCTATTTCTGCAAAGTCTTCTTTAGCTGATTCTAAAGTGAATTTCATCCATGCAGGCATTAGTATAGTTAATCCTAGACCATGATGTACGTGGGGGTAGTAAGCACTTAGAGGATGCTCCATAGCATGGCATAGCGCTGTTCTTACAAGGTCTATTGCTAAGCCGGCTAACATGCTTGCCCATAGTAGTCTTGTTCTAACAGCGATATTGAGTCCATGTTTTACCGCATGTTCTATGTTTTCTATAATGTTTTTCATAGATTCCGCAGCAAAAACTCTAGCTAACCTATTAGTACTCCTATTTACATAAGCTTCGAAAGCATGGGAAAGAGCGTCGAAAGCTGTTGCAGCAGTTAACTGTGGAGGTAATGTAACCGTGGTTTCAGGGTCCAGTATAGCTACTTTAGGGTATATGTGGCGGCTAATTAGCGTTAACTTAGCTTTCCTTTCAACATCCGTTATTACTGCATACTTATCTACTTCACTTCCTGTTCCATGGGTCGTAGGTATTGCTACTATAGGGTATGCTGTTGAAACCTCCTTTTCCTTCCTAAGATATTTTATGAAGGGTTTTCCTGAGCCAAGCGTTGCTGCAATAGCTTTAGCTGTATCTATAGCGCTACCTCCACCTAGACCTATTACGAAATCGCATCCTTCTTTCTCAGCAACTTCAACTCCTTTCTCTACTTCTTCAACTCTAGGATTAGATGAGACATTATTGTAAACAACATATTTTATACCTCTAGCTTCAAGACTTAACCTCACATTGCCTAGATAGCCAAATTTTATCATTGACCCTCCTCTAGTTATTACGATAAGTGCTTTCTTACCTAGCTCTTCAGCCTCACACCCTACTTTGGTTATGGATCCTCTTTCGAAAACGATTTTTGTTGGTAAATTAAATCTTATGGAGAACATTGAAAATACACCCAGATGATAAGTTATTGTAAACAGAGTATAAAATATATTTTCAATGAATTAATGAGGGTTTCCTATAACCTACCGGAATACGTTCAATGCTCTAATGAATTTACCCTGCCCTTTAGCTCCCACTAGCTCGTGGTTTTCTACAATAATACTTCCTCTTAAGATGACTGTTTCCGGCCATCCGTAAAGTTCCAGCCCCTCATAGGGTGTCCATGGGTTTTTATAGTGTAGATCTTCAGCTTTAACTTTCTTAACATAGTTAGGATCTAGAATTATGAGGTCTGCGTCTAAGCCTGGTTTAATATCACCTTTAAATTTGAGACCAAATATTTTAGCAGGGTTAAATGAGAGAACTTCAATGGTCTTTTCTAAGCTTAGAACACCTTTCTTAAAGCCGTAGGTGAACGTTATTGGTAATAATGTTTCTACCCCGGCCACTCCACCCCATGCTTTCCAAATATCTTCCCAGCCAACCTCCTTTTCATCTCTACTTCCGGGAGCGTGGTCTGTGGTAACTACGTCTACTATTCCTTGCTGTAACCCTTTCCATAAAGCTTCGACATGCTCCTTGGATCTAAGTGGGGGATTCATTTTCAAATATGGACCCCACTTTTTAGCATCATCATATGTGAAAAGTAGATGGTGAGTACATACTTCACCTGTAATGTTCAATCCTTTCTCCTTACCCTCTTTGATAATATCTACCGCATAGCTTGTCGTTATATGGCATAAGTGCAAATTTCCGCCTACATATTCAAGATATGTTAAGAGTTTTTCCATAGCAGCTTTCTCAGCTAATGGTGATCTAGATAGATGATGTATTACTGGGTCTTTACGTCCTGTTTTTAGGGCCTCTTTTACACCGTGATCTAGAATGTAATCATCTTCGGCGTGAACAGTGATTATAATGTCCAATTTCTTTGTTAGCTCAAGCATTTCAATGAAAACATCATCCGATGCCATATATGGTCTACATGTAAACATTTTAAATGCTCTAATACCCCACTTAGCTAATTCTTCGACATTAGCAATATTGTTAGATTTTATGAATCCTCCTTGAATTGAGAAATCTACATATGATTCTTTCTCACCTACCTCAATATAGTGCTTAAGAATCTCAACGTTATCTATGTGGGTATCTAAGGGCATAATTATGACTGTTGTTACACCTCCGAAAGCTGCAGCTAATGTTCCGTGTTCGAAATCTTCTCTATGAACAAATCTTGGATCATATATGTGTGCATGAACATCTATTACCCCTGGTAGGACAAGTTTTCCTTCAACATCTAATGTTTTCTCAGCCTTCAACATGTCCCCGTTTTTAACTATAGCCTTTATTTTTCCTTCAGAAACACCTATAGCTCCTTCATAAACACCGCTAATGGTAGCTATTTTAGCATTAACTATTTTTAAATCATAGAACACAATCTATCACCGTTTATGCAAATAAGCTTACAAACTTATTATCTAATACGTCGAATAATCCTTTATCAGTAATCCTTAATTCTGGTATTACAATTAAGCCTAGAATAGATAAGGTCATATAGGGTTCTCTAAGCTTAGACCCAGCTTTTCTAGTTTCTAAAGTCAGTTCTTCAAGTTGTGCAGCAACTTCTTCAGCTGGTTTATCCGTTATTACCCCTCCAACGGGAAGCTTAACAGCTGCCCTTATTTCTCCCTTAGCCGCAAAAACTATTCCACCACCCATTTCAACTACTTTGTTAACAGCTAAAGCCATGTCTTCTTCGTCTACACCGACAACAAGTATATTATGGTTATCATGAGCTATTGATGAAGCTAAAGCACCATATTTGAAACCGAAACCGTGAACCAAACCTAGCCCTGTACGTCCTTTTCCCGTATAGCGTTCAACCATGGCAATCTTCAAAACATCTCTTTCAACATCTGAAACCACATAACCATTAACAACTCTAACGTCCATGATTAACTTCTTGGTTATAGCTTCTTCAGGAATAACGCCTATAACCTTCGCTTTAACTACGCCCTCCTTTATGGGCGCTTTTATTTTGAAATCCTCAGATGTTATTTTCCTCTTAATGTTAATGGTGCCGTAAAGGTAGCTGGGTGCTTTATAGTTTTCTGGCGGGTGCCATAAGGATCTACCATTTTTCGCTAATAGCTTACCATTAACAAACACCATTTTAACATTAACTTTCTCTAAATCATCCAATACTACTATGTCAGCTAATTTGCCGGGAGCAACACCTCCAAGATACTTCTCCACTTTGAACCTCATAGCGACATTTAACGTAGCCATTTGAATAGCTTTAACAGGGTCAACGCCGAGTTCAATTGTTTTCCTCACAATGTAGTCCATATGGCCTTCGTGAACTATGTCATATGGATTCCTATCGTCACTAGCTAGGAGAAGCATTCTAGTATCAATACCTTTCTCGGTAATTGCTTTCAATGTTTCAGCAAGATCTCTCCAGGCGCTACCTTCTCTAAGCATAACATACATTCCTAACCTAGTCTTTTCAACAACCTCATCCGCTCTAACACTTTCATGATCAGAATATATGCCTGTAGAAACATATGCTTGTAAAAGATTATTTGAAAGCCCTGGAGCATGACCGTCAATAATTTTGCCTAGCTTATGTGCTGCAAGAATTTTACTTACCACATCTTCCCTTAATGATAAAACACCGTGAAAGTCCATCATTTCAGCTAAGCCGATAGTATATGGGTTTCTAAGCAAATACTCAACTTCTTTAGGTCCCAATTTAGCTCCAGTAGTATCCTCAGGTGTTGCGGGGACGCAAGAAGGAACATTTACGAAAATCCTAATTGGTGCTTCTAATGCTTCCTTAATGA
This sequence comes from uncultured Desulfurococcales archaeon, assembly GCA_964496035.1. Taxonomy (GTDB): domain Archaea; phylum Thermoproteota; class Thermoprotei_A; order EX4484-217-1; family EX4484-217-1; genus EX4484-217-1. Next base: position 4,306 of record CAZBXI010000022.1, on the reverse strand, counting down.
AGAACTCAACACCCTTAACGCCGAGGACATTAGCTATTTCATGGGGATCTATGAAAACACTTGTGGTTCCATGAGGCAGTACTGCTTCAGAAAACCTAAGAGGGGTTAACATGCTGCTTTCAATGTGAATATGGGCATCCATAAAGCCAGGAGTAATATACATACCTTTAACGTCAAAAACTTTAGTTGAAGAACCTATTAAATGGTCTACATTTTTACCTACATAAGCAACCCTACCATTCTTTATGGCAACACTTACACCTTCAATAACTTCCGAGGTATAGACATTAACCAGTGAAGCATTCTTTAAAACCGAGTCAGCTTTAAGCTTACCTAAAGCTGTTAGAACAAGGTTACGCAAAATTTCAGCATTAAGGTTACTAATATACATTACGTAAACACCTTGATTAGAAGTTAACATTGGAGCTCTATCTTTTTGTAATAAGTAACATACGAAACTATATTAGCTTTATACTTATTCCTAAAACGTCCATTACACATAGAGAAAGAGATGTAGTTTTTAATAGATTATTTAAACTTCAGCATCATGAACATCGGGTATTATTAAAAGATACTACTTAAACCTTACTTCGATGGAAAAAGATTACTAAAATTTAAAAATAATTATGAAATTATATAATTACAGATAACAATGAGTATAACCAGTATTAGTGTGAAAAAAGAGACCAAGGAGAAGCTTAACTTATTGAAGAAAATTTATGAAGCTAAATTAGGTAAGTCTCTTAGCTGGGATGAGTTTTTCGAAAAACTTTTGGAGAAAGAAAGAGAGAAGGTAGATTTTGAAGTTCTTGAATTATCAGATGAGGAAGCGGAAATAATGTTAGATCTTCTCAGAAAGGGTAGGGAAAGTTGGAGAAGACATGTATAGATACGGATGTTTTAATTGAACTATCTAGAAGAAACCTACTAAAGCATATAAAACCCTACATGAACTTATATTTATCAATAATATCAGTGTACGAGTATTTAAGAGGATTAGCTGTTTTAGGAAGAGATATAGTCTATGCGGAGAGAATACTAAAAACACTTTTCACCATAATCCCCTTGACAGAGAAAACTATTATCAAAGCCGCTGAAATATATGCCAGTCTGCATCGTAAGGGAGTTTTAATACCAGACCCCGACATATTAATTGCTGCCTCATGTATTATTGAAGAAATACCATTATCAACGTTTAATATTAAACATTTCAAAAGATTAAAAGGATATGGCTTAGAAATTGTAGACCCTAATGAAATAATCAATGCAATTGTAAAATCGAGGTAAATAAGCAATTTCACATAGAGTTATTTCTAACATACATTGTGCACGTATATCTTTAACTGAAGAATTAATGCTGTAGCTCTATCTTTTTGTAAATTACTTAAGCAGAGGATAACTCTTGCTACATTACGTACTTCAGTAATGAACATGCAAGTTTTAAGTAAAGAAAAATAACGACCTTAACTTAAGAGCGTTATTTACTTAAAGCCTGTGCGTATTCGTCCCGGAGTTCATCAGGTATGTAGTGCCATATGTATTCCCATTTCATGAATAAATGTTCTACAATATCTCTGTATTGTTCCGCTACTAAAAGCGGTCCTAAATCTACAGTTAAAACTAAGGGATCCTCATTAACCTTTATAAGTTCTTTAAGTTTAGCCCTCACAGTTATTCCTGAAATCCTATATATGCATACGAACTGATCTATTGGAACCCCTCTGTATGTATCTCCATGCAATCTTCTTAAACTTTCCTTAATAGACTCACACCATGTAAAAACCTCTTCTGGTAATGGATCCCCTAAATCTTCCGGGTGAATAACTATTCTCCCTCCACCATCAGGATAGGACCAGTGTCCAAACGCGAGAACAGTTACATTGTACTTCGTGACTAATTGTAAATACTCTTCTACGGTTAGGGGCTTTATAGGTTGAATTATTGCTTCAACAACCATGTCCCCTTTCTTTTCGGCTATGAGTTTTAATAATGCGCTTCTATTATTCGCATAAGCTCTCACATCCTCAACTGTTCTGAAAACAGGCGAACTTTCAATTTCTACAGCAATACCTGGAATCCCTCTAACAGTAATTATCTCCCAAGGTAGTTTCACTATCTCTATTACGGGTGCTTCTACATCTTCACTACATCTTTTACCGCAAACTAAGTCAACAGCAACGGGTAAGATACCTGAACGAAGCGCTTTAATTACTGAGAAAACAAATAAACTCGAAAATATTAGAAACACTATAATTACTAACAATACGGATTCCGCAATACCCCACTCCCTCCTATACATAACGTTCACCCCTCTTCGAATAATACACAATCCCACCAACACCAGTCTTCAGGGGGGCTTGAGCTACAATCACCATATTCTACCTCAAATCGCATACCGAATTCTAAGCCGTACTCTTTAATTGTGTATTCTACTCTAACATAGTACCATTTTCCAGGTTCTATTTCATGTGCATCTTTTGTACCTACTTCGGTTTCCTCATCGTTAAACGGATATGGTTTATGGGATTCCTCAGCATCAAAGAGCCATGGATCGGGTAAGTCTGTCCAGTAGCGTCCAGTAGCATCATATACGTCTACATAGTCGCCTGTAGGACATGATTCAAGCCTTAAAAACTCTCCCCATACCCAGTGGTCTGGAGGATATGGTGGAGGAGGCTCCCTTATACAGTTAATAGTTCCTTCACCTCCTTCAAACAAGTTTTCGGTCCACTTGAAATTTTGTTCCCAATACCTATAGGAGCCAGATTTCCAAGTCTCATAGTAACGATACGGTGGATCCCACCATTCACCGTTACACTCACCCGTAGCAAGAATAGGTGCTATAGTTAATGTTAGAACTGTTCCCATGATTATGCAGAATAAGACTACAAAATGCTTCCTAGTGATCACTCTACCCCCGTTGCTAGCTCTGTACAGCTAGCTTATTTTTTTCTCTTGAACTAAGAGGTAGTTTATGATATGAGTTTATTAAAGACACTATGTTTGCTTAATAAATTTAGGTATTTGTTTACTGCTAGCTATGGGATGGGGTTATTTAAATAAAGTTTTTGAGAACGTGAAAGGCATAATTAAGACGTCGTAGATCTTGACGAAACGATTAACATAGTTTATGAAGACGGGAAGAGCATATTGCTATTTAAGTGTTTAAGTAGACTATTTTTATGTGAACTTTTAAACTATTCTTAGGTGGTTTTGCTATGGCGGATATTTACATTAGAGGAGGTTGGGTTATTACCGTTGATAAGGATAGAAGGGTTATCAAGGATGGCGCGGTAGCAATAGAGGGTAATCGCATTGTTGCTGTAGGTAAAAGAGAGAAACTTGACAAAGACTATAAGGAATATTCCGATATTGTAATTGATGCTTCAAGGAAGATAGTTATGCCAGGGCTGATAGATTTACATGTGCACATGGCTCAAGCAATGATCAGGGGTATGGCTCAGTACGTTAGGTTAATACCTTGGCTTAGGGACTATGTTTGGCCTCTTCAAGGACATTACAGTAAGGAAGATGGTAAAACAAGCGCACTACTATGCATGATTGAAATGCTGAAATCAGGAACAACTACATTTCTAGAAGCAGGACTTTCAGGAAGATACGGTATGGAAGGTATTGCTGAAGCTCTTGAACAAATAGGTATGAGAGGTGTTCTTGGAAGGCATGTAATGGATATGCCAGGGTATGCTTTAGAAAAAAGCATAATCCATCCGGGTCTTGTCGAAACTAAGGAGTACGGTATGAAAGAAGTTTTGCACATGTATCAGAAATGGCATGGTAAGCATGGTAGAATTTTCATATGGTTTGCACCTAGAACGCCAGGAGCTGTGACTGTGGAAACTTATCGTGAAATAGTTGCTAAGGCTAAGGAGCTTGGAATAGGAATAACAATGCATTTAGCTGAGGTTAAGGAGGATGTAGAGTATTTTAAGAAGGAGTTTGGGATGAGACCTGTTGAGTTCTGCAAATACGTTGGAATGTTAGGAACAAATGTTGTTCTAATCCATGTAGTTTGGGTTACTGATGAAGAAATAAAGTTACTCGCTAAAACAAGAACTCATGTAGCTCACAATCCGTCATGCAATATGAAGCTAGGTTCAGGGTTAACACCGGTAGCTAAAATGCTTAAAGAAGGAGTAAACGTAGGTTTAGGATGTGATGGAGGCCCTAGCAACGACAACTACGATATGATTGAGGAAATGAAAATAGCAGCACTAGGCCAAGCACTAATAAATGAAGATCCTAAAGCAATAACAGCCGAACAAGTAATAGAAATGGCTACAATAAA
>CAZBXI010000021.1:0-23702 GCA_964496035.1 uncultured Desulfurococcales archaeon | reverse complement strand
ATAAGACTAAGATGTGTTTTATTGCTTTGGGTGAGAAGTGTACTAGGGAGGGTAAGTATGATGGTTGTCCTGTTTTCCTCGATTTTCTAAGGAGAAAGTATGATGAATATACTTCTAAGGGTAGACCGTTGCCTACGGACTTCTTAGATATTAGCATCACCATTATTTAAGGTGGATACCGGGTAATGGTTGTTATTACTGTTAGGTTCACTTCAATTTTTGCTGAACGCGTTAGTGAAAAACTGCCTCCTCAAATTCAGTATCATACGCAGCTTACTATACCTAGCGGTGATGTTGAAAAACATGTTTCTAAGTTAAAAATACCGTTCGTGTTTAACCTAACAACAACTCCTCTAATAGCTACTATAACGTTAAAAGGGCACATAGTAGTTTCCGGTAGTGAAAAAGACATTACAAACATCTATGAAGATCTAAGCAGGAAAAAGAAACCACCTAAGAGCATATTCATGGCAACACTACATCACACACTAACAGAGGCTGTTATCATGTCTAGAGAAATAGGAATACCACCACCTATACCCTTACCTAAACCTATAACACCGGAATCTAGAGGTTACAGTAAAGATATAACGCATGAAATAATGTGAAACCAAATATTTGAATTAATTTAAATAAAGTATAAATAGCCATTAAGCTTTATATTTTCAGGTCTTACCTACTTCTTTAACTACAACCATGGTAACTGTGGATTTTACAGTCTTAATCTTCCTTATTCTGTTGAAAACTATTGACCTTATATCGTCCAGGCTTTCACCTTCAATGATAGCTACAACATCGTAAATGCCGTAAACTAAATATGCAGATATAACCTCGGGAAACTTATTGAGCTTAAGTAGAACTTCCTCTTCAGCGCCGGTTTCAGTGCTAATTAACACTATACCTTTTACCATGAAAATATCCCCAACATACTATAGTCTTAAATTATAGTTAAATTTAACTTATAATTTACTTGGCAAAAACATATCCAGGTTCTAAATAGGATTTAATGTAAAGATTTAAGTAGTTGAAGTTAGAAATGAAACATTTCAGACTTAGAAATTGGTGCAAACCATGAGAATACTGCTAATACATGCTGAAAAATTCTCCTATGAAGCCAAGCAGAAAGCCTTAGCGAAGGCCGAAGAACTTACAGAGGAAAATCGAAGATATTTTGGAGAAAACGTATTGATAGCTTTTACGACGGTTGAAGAAGGAGACTACGATAACGCTACTTCAATAGTTAGAAGAGCTACCAAAGAAATCATGGAAGTCGCAAAGAACGTAAAAGCTTCAGAAATAGTCATATATCCTTACGCTCATCTCTCCAGAAATTTAGCTACAGCAGGAGAAGCCATAAGCGTGCTGCAAAAACTTCATTCAAGTCTTAAAAGTGAAGGTGTTAAAGTCCATAAGGCGCCATTTGGATGGTATAAAGCATTTGAGATAAGGTGTTATGGACATCCTTTATCTGAACTTTCAAGAGAAATTAAAGCTGAAAAACCCGAGGAAGAAGTTGAAGTAAAACATGAATACGCAATTTTAACGCCAGAAGGGAAAATTTATGCCCCAGAGGAATACGATTTCAAAGATGAGAACTTTAGAATTCTTGTTGAGAAAGAAGCATTTAAGAAGGAACTTCCAGGAGGAACCTCACTAATACCATCTTACTGTTCTAAATTCTCAATAGAGTGGGAACCTTATTCGGACCATGGACATATGAGATATGGACCTGAAGGTGCACTAATTATAGACCTATTGTCAGAGTATTCTTGGAATATTGCTTTAAGCCTGGACATACCTGTATTTTGCGTTAAAGGAACTAATATGTTTAGTTTAAATATAGATGCTGTAAGAGAGCATGCTGAGCTCTTCGGTTCTAGACTTTATAGTTTAAGAGTTGCAGGAAACAAATTAATCTTAAGGTTCGCAGCATGCCATCAACAATTTGCCATGCTTAAGGATTGGATTATAAGCTACAAGAACTTGCCATTTGGCGTATTCGAAGTAGCCGACAGCTATAGGCTTGAAAAACCGGGTGAACTAACGTTATGCTTTAGGCTTAGGAAATTCTACATGCCAGATTTACACATAATTACTAAAGACTTAGAAGAAGCTAAGGAAATGACTTTCAAAGTTCAAAGTAAAATACTTGAAGAAATAAGGAAGATAGGTAGAGAATACTACGCAATATACAACATAACTAAAAGCTTTCTACAAGAACATTGGGACTATGTTCTAGAATTAGTTAGGAGAGAAGGGAAACCTGTGCTTTTAGTGTTCTACCCTGAAGGAAAGTATTACTGGGTAATAAATGTCGAGTACAACATAATAGATCATCTCAAGAGACCTAGAGAGATAGGGACATTCCAAATAGATATAGGAAATGCTAAAAGATTCGGCATAAAGTATGTTGATGAAAAAGGTGAAGAAAAATATCCTGTAATAATACATACGGCAATAATAGGCTCTCTAGAAAGATATCTTTATGCCCTATTAGATACTGCAGCAATAATGGAGAAGAAAGGTGAGAAACCTCGTTTGCCAACATGGCTGTCCCCTGTTCAGGTAAGGGTAATTCCAGTAAGCAGAGAATTTCTCAATTATAGCATTGATATAGCTAAGAAGCTAGAAAAAGCTAAAATCAGAGTCGATGTTGATGATAGAGATGAAACCTTAAGTAAGAAAATAAGAGATGCTGAGAAAAGTTGGGTACCGTACATCGTTGTCGTAGGTAAAAGGGAAATAGAGAGCAATAAATTAACCGTTAGAGTTAGAGGAAGAAAAGACGTAGTATCAGTTAAATTAGAAGAATTAGAGAAAATGATTAAAAGCGAAATAGAAAAATATCCTTGGAAACCACTGCCAATGCCTATGCTTCTAAGTAAAAGACCTATATATAAGAGAGAAAGGTAAGTAAAACACGTAAGTGTGATGAAACCGGTCACTCTGATCGATGATGTAATGAACCTCCGCTGACTAGCTTTCGTTCATAAATCTAAAATCGTTCTAGGTGTCTCTTATATTTACGAAAGAAGAAATAATAGCCACACTCCGTAGAATCGATGTTGAAAGTAAGGTCGTACCTAAATATGTGCCTAAGATAGTTGATGTAATATATGATGAGGAGGAAGATGTACTTTACATTGTAGTCTTAGATAGGCCTGACAAGAGCTCACTAATAGGTTATGGTGGCTTAAAGATAAAGAAGTTGAAGGAAGAAATAGGTGTTAAAGATCTAACGGTCATTACGCGCGTAGATCTTGATGTAAAAAGGAAAAGGGTTAAAAGTGCACTTGAAAAGCTGGATCTCATACTTAGCCGCTTAAACAAACCCGAGGAAAAAGAGGTTTTACAGAAGTATATTAAGAAGCTTCTCATAGCAGAACTAAAGTATCCTCCTAGACTACTGCCTAACATGGAAAAAACCAATATAGCTGTTCCCGTTGCTTATTCTGGAGGCTTAGATAGCACAGCAACATTATACCTACTATGGAGGATAGGCTTGAAACCTGTAGCATTAACTGTTGACCCCGGTCCTTTCATAATACCTGGTGATGTTAGAGAGAGTATAAGAAGAGTATCATCAAAACTCGGCATAGAACATCACTTTATTAAGCCTAAAGAGAGTTTTAATGAGATAATAAAAGCTGCCTTAGACGGGAAAATAATACCATGCAGTTTATGCTATCCTATATTGGTCAAAACAATGTATGAATGGGTGAAAAACGAAGATATGTCATTAATATTTTTCGGAGATCTACTCTCTACATCGTATAGTTCAATAATGTATGTTAACGATTATAAAATTGTTAGAGTTAATCTTCCAGGAGCACTTTCCTTAACTAAGTTTGATACTAAAACTATTGCGAGCAAAGTTTTAGGTGAAATTAGGAACTACGTTTATGGCTGTCCTCTTTTGAGGGAGGCGTTTAGAAGACATAGATGGGCGAAGTTCATAGCTTATGAAAGAATTCTTAGAGAGACAAGAGCTGGTATCTTAGAGCCAATGGAGGCTTTAAGGTATATTAAGAAGATAGATAAAGCCTACTACTCATATTTTGCTAAGTACTTCAGAAATCCTTAAACCTTTATCTGTTAAGCTGTAAACTTTTTTCCTACCCTTAATCTCGACTTTAACTAAGCCCTTTCTTCTTAACTCCTCTAAATGCTGGTAAACTGCTTGCACCGATAACATTAAGCCTAACTCTTTCCATAGTCCATATCCATGCATAGGTCCTTTGCTTTTCAGAATTTCAAGAATCATAGCTTTCGTGTTAATACCTGAAAGCTTGGGTACATACTTTTTCCTTGAGGGTTCTTTCGCATATAGCATTGATGCTTTCAAACCAGTTGCTGGGGCTAGGACAACTACTTTTTTGCCGTCTTCTATAATGTTTTCCTTTACTGCTTTAGCTAATCCTGCAAAGGCTGATGCAGCAGCTGGTTCAAGAAATAGACCTTCAAGCTTAGCTATTGTATCTACATAGTTCAATGCTTCAACGTAGCTTACTTTTACGCCTCTACACTCATACTCTTTAACCATTTTTATTACATGGGGTAAGATTAATGGTTTGCATGAATCTAGCCCTGGTATATGCTTCCTCGAACCTTTACATGCCGCTTCTTCTTTACTTTCCTCTATAGCGTCAACTATTGGGGAACAAGCTAGGGACTGGATTACAAGAAACCTTGGCTTTTTCCTAATGAGACGTGACTCATGCAGTTCTTTAAAACCTAAGGCTAGGCTAAGTAGTGTTAAACCAGAGCCTGCTGGTGTAACTATCCAATCAGGTGTATCTTTCATTTTTACAAATATTTCGTAGGATATTGTTTTAAGACCTTCAATAGATAAAGGGTTAAGCTCTGCTGTTGCTTGGTAATAATTATTTGCTAAAGACATTTGCAAAGCCTTAAGTACAGCTTCATCTATTATTTCACCATATTCTAGAATTTTAGAACCATAAGCAATCATTTGTAATATTTTACCATAGTCAGCATTTCTAGGAACAATAGCTGTACATTCTATACCAGCTTTGGCTGCATACGCTGAGATAGAAGCACCTGTATTGCCGTCCGTAGCACATATTAGCTTCTTAGCTCCAACATATAATGCATGAGAAACAATTACCGTTGCTACACGGTCTCTGAAGCTTCCAGTAGGATTTCTTGTTTCATCTTTAACGAGTATTTCTCCTTTATACTTAATTTTCGAAGAAAAATTCTTCATCCTCAATAATGGAGTATTTCCTTCATTCAGGGAAACCACATAGTTTAGCGGTATTGGAGGGAGATGTTTTCCGAATTTCCAAATACCTTCATATTCATCGCGTATTTCTAAATGTTTAGGCTTAGGATAGTATGCGAGAACAAGTCCGCTACATTTAGGGCAAATAATTCTTGGCTCACGATACATAGTACTGCAGTTTAGACATTTGAAGAGAACATTTTCACTCATTTTTTACATATTCCTCAACACTGAATTCTTTACCATGTCTTACAAACTTTATTTTCAATGGAAGTCTAACTCTAAGCCCTAACGCTATGAGGATATTATATAGCTGATAAGCATCCATGTGCTTCACCTTATTCTCAATAATGTATTTTGCTAGAATTTCAGTAACGTAGCCTATTAGGTGTGGATACTGTCTTTCAGCTTCAGCAAAAACTTCCTTAGCTTTTTCGTCAAGAACTGAAAGTACAACTTCTTTAGGTTTATATTCGAAAGTTTTCTGCTTTTCTCTTTTAAGCTTCTCCTCGATTAGCCTCTTCTGTTTCTCTAATAGCTTAATCCTTAGCTCTAACGGTAGCTCCTCAGACATAGCACTCTTACCTAAAATACATATATACCTAACTGTTTTATAATTGTCTATTTCAACCTAAATATAGGTGTTACGTGTGGCTGGGGCCATAGCCTACGTTATGGATTTTGATGATTTCGTAAAAATAACTGAAGGTTCTCAAAGGTTCTTCTGCATTAGAACTAAGGAAATGGTTAGAGAGGTGGCCCTGCACTTAATATGTACAGCTAGGAAGGGAGATACCGTTTTCGTATATGAGGAAATAGCTATTGTAGATACTGCTAAAGAGTATGAGGAGAGGATAAAGCATTTCAAAACAAAGGTTAAGGAGAAAATGCCTGATGCAGCAATGGGATTTGTAGCTTTCAACATAAAACAACTAGTAGATGCACTAAACTTTGGAGAAAGTGTTGCAAGCCCATTTTAGCTTAGGTGGTTGAGCTTGACAATGCAAGTTATTGCTTCTGCTCCCGGTAAGGTAACGCTTTTTGGAGAACACGCGATAGTATATGGTGAGCCAGCAATAGTTACTGCTATTTCGCGAAGATTATATGTCAAAACTACTCTCAGAAGCGACAAGAACTTGAAAATATCCGCCATGGATCTAAAAATACCAGGTGTTATTCTAACATTCATAAGTGATACAGAGGAATTAACGTTAGAAACAGATTATGGAAGAGTTGTTTCAGCTGTTAGCTATATTAAGAAAGCTGTTGAGTTAACAGCAAACTACGTTGGCGAAATGAAGGGGGCAAATATTGAAGTAAGATCAACAATGCCCGTGGGTGCAGGTTTAGGAACAAGTGCTGCCGTAGCTGTTGCGACCGTAGCTTCTTATGCTTACGCACTAGGTTACGAGCTGACACAAAGAGAAATAGCGAAACTAGGTCATAGGACAGAACTTGAGGTTCAAGGTGCTGCAAGCCCTATGGACACATCAATAGCAACGTATGGAGGAACATTATACATAAAACCGAGAACCGGTGAACCAGTGATAGAACATCTTAAGCTAAAGAACGAATACCCTATAGTAATAGGTTATGTTGAAAGAAAAAGCACAACCAAGGAGTTAGTGGCTAAAGTTAAACGCCTTAAAGAGAAAAGAGAGGAAATAGTAAGCACAATAATCAGGCTAATAGGGAAAGTAACTGAAGAGGCAAAAATGGCATTACTTGAAGGAAATGTCGTGGAAGTTGGTGAACTAATGAACATAAATCATGGACTATTAGATGCCTTAGGTGTTTCAACAAAAAAGCTGAACGACCTAGTTTATGCTGCGAGACAAGCCGGAGCTCTTGGATCAAAACTTACAGGAGCAGGTGGCGGAGGATGCATGATAGCGTTAGCTCCAGGTAGAATAGCCGAAGTAAGTACAGCAATAAGCATTATTGGTGGAACACCTATGGACGCTCAAATATCAGCTAAAGGAGTAACAGTTGAAATTCAAAAATAACCACTTTAGATAACACTTAAAACGTATTTTCAACTAAATTCAAGTAGTGAAAATTGTATGCCATTACCTATCGCTAAGTTTCTGAGGCAACATAAGGAGGAGCTATTGTTTGCTTTCGCTATTGTAATGCTCATAGTTACAAGCTGGATTGCATGGAATTACTACGACATAAAAGTGTTCATGGAATGGGCTAAAATAGCCGAAAACGAAAACATTCTAAGAATATACAGCGATGCAAGAAAAGCAGGCTATATGCCCCTAGTACCTATAGTATTTATATTAACGTACATGATTTCTAAAGCACTAATAGTATTCATAATAAATCTAGCTAACATAGCCAGTTCTACATTTTACATAGACTCCATGAAGATACTTATGAGAATACCCTTAATGCTCGCTATAGCTTTAACAGGGTACATACTATATAAGAAGGAAGGATGGAAAGTGGCGAAATGGTGGATTTTCGGAATTCCTGTATGGATAGTTTACCTAGCATACCAGTTCGACCCATTAATGGTGTTATTTATGGTTTTAGGAGCATATTCTTTCGTAGAGAAAAAATATGATAGGGCAGGCTTATTTTGGGGTCTAGGTACTGCTTTAAAATTTGTCCCTATAATCCTTGTTCCATTAGCATTTAAAGTTCTTAGACATCGTAAAAGGGAATTAGGAAAATTCCTCTTATTCTTCGTAACCCCAATAGTAACCATTTCCTTGCCATTCCTAATGTACAACCCTGTACTTATGATTAAGAAGGTTCTTGAATTTCATGCATCAAGATACCCACAAATGTTATCGTTATTTAATGTTCCCATGCTAATTTCCAATTACGAATTTGCTTACGCGAATATCCTAAGTTGGATTTGGATACCCATATTTATACTGATATACGTTTACATTTTAGTTAAAGCAGATATTAGAGAAGGAGATAAGGAAACTATATTCAAGGTCATAGGTTCTCTAGTCTTAGCATTCATAATATTTAACAAAGTTCAGAACCCTCAATACATTTTATGGGCTTATCCCTTCATAACTTACGTTTTGAGTAGAAAAGAGAAGAACATTCTTAAATACGTACTATTACTGGCTACATTAATGGGATCTCTCATATACCCATTGCTATATTATTTTCCACCCGCAGTACTTGACAAGGAGATAATTATTGAAGAAGATATGACACCGTATAATGCTAAAGAGTTATTGTTAATGTCTTTTGAAGGTTCGGCAAAATTCATAGTTGAAAACACTATTGCCTTCTTTAGAACATACTTTTATGATCTTATGGAATATCTGTACACTCACTTCAACATCCTAGGAGCATTTACAGTGCTTATACACAATATCTTACTAGTTACAATTCTTTGTAACTTTATACCTAAACCAACTAACATAATAGGATTAAATAGGCAAGTATTATCAAAGATCTTGAAGAGGCTAAAAATGTAATGTGCGGCATAGTAGGCGTCACTTGTTTACCTGGGAAGCTGGAAACTCCTGCAAAAATAATACGAAAATGCCTAGAAAGACTAGAATACAGGGGATATGATAGTGTGGGGTTAGCTTCAGTATTTGAAAATAGAATTATTGTTAGAAAAGGTAAGGGAAAAATAAATGAGGTCCATAGGAGACTAAATTTCGATGGTATACCTGGTAACACAGTTATTGGCCATACTAGATGGGCTACGCATGGCGCGCCAAGTGATAATAATGCTCATCCCCATCTAGACTGCGGAAATGTGGTAGCAATAGTGCATAACGGTATAATTAAGAATTATTTAGAATTAAAGAAGAAGCTTATTCTTAAAGGACACATTTTCCAAAGCGAAACAGATACGGAAGTAGTAGCTCATTTAATAGAAGAACATCTAAGTAAGGGATTGGATCCTTACAAGGCATTTAAGGAGGCTATAAAGGAGATTAAAGGCAGCTACGCGATAGCGGCAATACTTGTCTCGGAACCTGACAAAATATTTTTCGCTAAGAAAGATTCGCCACTAATAATAGGCGTTGGAGAAGGATTTAATTTCGTAGCTAGCGATATTCCAGCTTTCCTAGACTATACTAGGAGAATAATAGTTGTTAGAGATCATGAGGTAGGCTACATAACACCAACAAGCATATTCATCGAAAACCTGCTTAAAGAAGAACCAGTTGACATAGGTAGAAGATTTAGGATAATTAGTTGGACAGCCGAAATGGCTGCTAAAGCGGGATATTCGCATTACATGCTAAAGGAGATTCATGAACAACCTAGAGCTTTAAGAGAAACAATAAACGGCTTAAGTAGTGAAATAGATGAAGCAGCTAAAATGATAACTGAAGCTAGAAGAGTGTTTATTGCCGCAGCAGGAACGAGCTTCCATGCAGGACTAGTACTGGACTACTACCTCAACAGCATAGCTGGTATACCCTCCATACCTCTAATAGCCAGTGAGTATAGCAAATATAGTAAATCAGTTAAGCCCGGAGACCTATTGGTAGCTATTTCTCAAAGTGGAGAAACTATAGATACACTAATGGCTGTTAGAGAATTTAAGAAGAGAGGGGCGAAAATTCTAGCAATATCCAACGTTATTGACAGTGCCATTCCTAGGGAAAGCCACTTAACAGTGTATACGCGAGCCGGGCCAGAAATAGGTGTAGCAGCAACAAAAACGTTTACAACTCAAGTAGTTGTAGAGTTAGCTATAACTCTTAAAATAGCTGAAGAAAATGGTCTATTAAGTAAAAGTGAAGTATACAGATTAAAAAGCCAGCTCGAACACGTCCCGAAAATTGTTGAAAAAACCATAATGAAGTACGAAGCATACGTTAACAACATCGCCGAAATTATTCATTTAAAGAAGAGCATGTATTATCTAGGTAGAGGTCTTGGAGTACCAATAGCTATGGAGGGTGCTTTAAAGTTAAAGGAAATAGCTTACATTCATGCTGAAGCATATCCTGCTGGAGAGAGTAAACATGGGCCAATAGCGTTAATTGAGAAAGACTTCCCAGTGCTTTTCGTAGTCTTAAATGACGAGAATAGCGAGAATATACTCGGAAACATAACGGAAATGAAAGCTAGAAATGCCTTAACTATAGGGTTAATTCCCGAGAATTTCAGGGAATTTGAAGAAGTTTTAGACTATAGCGTTAAAATGCCTATGCACAACTATATTTTGGCACCAATAACATATACTCCCATCCTACAATTGCTTGCATACTATACTGCAGTAAAGAGAGGTTATGATCCTGACAAACCTAGGAATCTAGCTAAGACCGTAACCGTGGAATAAAGGTGAATAGGCTATGTTTCAGTATAGGTTAAAAGCTGTAGTACTAGCTGGAGGTAAGGGAGAGAGGCTTAGACCACTAACTGATTGCGTACCTAAATCCATGGTTAGAATCGTAGGTAAACCCGTCATAGACTACGTTCTTGAAGGTTTAAGGAAACTACCATTAGACGAGGTAATAATCGTTTTATCTCATAAAAAGTTGGCAAAATATGTTGAGGAAAAGTGGAGCAACATAATACCTGTAACAACTATTTATCAGAAAGGTGAAGGCATTGAAGGCGCTGTACTTACTGCTAAAGAGCTTCTAGGTAAACAAATGTTCATGCTTGCTTATGGAGATATTGTGATTAGCCCTAAAGCGTATGTAAGAACTTTAGAAACACACATTAACAGCGGGGCCGATGCTTCAATACTTCTTTCACCCAAGTTAGATGTCGAATCATATGGTATCGCATATGTTAGTGAAAACAAAATAGTGAATGTTAAGGAAAAACCTTTACTGGAAAAAGCGGAAAGTACTTTAGCAATAGCAGGAGTTTTCGTTTTACCACCAATGTTTCTAGATTACGTAGAGGAATACGGTTTCACAGATGCCCTCAACATATTGGCTGAAAAGATTACCATGGCACCATGTTTCTGGGAAGACTGGTGGGTTGACATAGGTTACCCTTGGGACATCTTGAAAGCTAATGAATACGTGCTCAAAGACTTAAAGTACTCGCAAATAAGCAGTAATGCTGTAATATCATCGAAAGCTGTAATTGAGGGGCCCGCAATAATAGATGATGATGCTGAAATATGCCACTATGCTGTAATTAAAGGACCCATTTACATAGGTAAAGGTAGCTTCATAGGGGATCACTGTTTAATACGTAGATTTGCTTCAATAGAGGAAAACACCATCGTAGGTGCATTTAGTGAGGTAAAGTATTCCTCAATACAACCCAACGTGACCATAAGTTCACATAGTTACATAGGCGACAGCGTAGTGGGAGAAAATAGCGTAATAGGACCCAATACAGTAACACTGAATATTCTGCCATCAGGGGTAAAGGTTAGCAGGTTACACCCAATACGGATTAGAGGCAAAATGGTTACCAAGTTAGGTGCTATCATTGGCTGCAATGTCTATATAGGCGCTAACAACGTACTTTATGCTGGTAGTGTTGTTGAATCAAATACTAGAACGAGTCCTCACACCATTATTACGCATAAGGAGTCTCCGTAGCTAACTAAGCTATTCTGTATTCAATACCTCTGTGTAGATATGCTAGACCTTCATCTACCATAGCTCTTAGTAATAACTTGAATTTCTCATTAAGAATCTCAACTTCGTTCTTGGATATAGGGAACAGCTTCTTAAATTCCTCATAAAACTCTTTATCGACAACGTATGATGAAATTACAATTATCTTATTCTCCCTTACATAGTCTTCAATGGGCCTACTTGCTAAGTTTCTTGCTTTATTTATGTTTAGTATTTTCTCAGCACTTAACACACTAAGTAATTCGTCCTCAACTTGTTTTCTCATAGTGTACTTTCTTGAGTACTTTAAGAAACCATTCAATCTATTTCTTAGCATGTCAAGGTCTTTGCTAAGTTTTTTACTTAAGATTTCTAAATCTCTTATCTCGATCCTTAGACCTTCGAGAGCATTTTCTATCTCTTCGATACGTTTCTCCATAGCGTTTACTTTTTCTTCTAATCTACTTAGCTTTTCAGATAATGTTTGGACAATATCTTTCTTTTCTATGGATTCTGCAATAATTTGTTTCTCTCTTCTAAAGGGTTTAAACTCAACTCTATAAGTAGCAGTGTAGCCTTTTTCTGTTCTCATAACCAATCCTTTCTCTCTAAGCTTGTAAAGTGCTATTCTGACCCTATTATAGCTGATGCCCAGTGCTTCCGCTATTTCTCTAGGCTTAGATCCTGGGTTTTCTTTTAGGAAACTAAGTACTAATTCTTCAATACTCAACACTATATTACCAAACATATATTTACTTTTAAATGTAGAAAAAGTATTCTGACCACATCGCAATAGCAACCTCGGTGGACATGCATGTTAAAGGTGGCAGTTTTCGGTGTTGGCGGGTGGGGCATAAATCACGTCAGAGTTTTAAGAAATCTCTATGGGAACTTAGTGAGAGATATTATTGTTGTTGATGTTAATATCGAAAGAGGAAAATTTGTATCGAAAATTTATGGAGCTAAATTTTATTCCTCTATAGAGAAAGCCCTGGCGAACGAAAAAGACTTAGATGCTGTAATAATTTCTACGCCTACACATCTACATTACGAACATGCTATGGCAGCTCTCAATAATGGAGCTCATGTTTTAATAGAAAAGCCTATGACAGATACTTTAGATAAAGCATTGAAAGTATATGATGAAGCAAAAAGTTTAGGATTAATTTTAGCCGTGGGATTCATTATGAGACATCATCCCCTAATAGACTACGTGATTAATAACATCATACCAAACAATGTACTGGGTAAGGTAATTACAGTTAATAGTAAAAGAACATCTTTATGGCCTAATAGACCATGGGATGTAGGCGTAGTTAAAGACCTAGCAATACATGACATAGACTTGCTCCACTACATTTTCGAAGAAAAAGCACAACAAGTTTATGCTAATGTTGGAAGTTTAAGACATAGCTACTATGAAGACTATGCGACAATGCTCATAAACTATGAAACGTATTCAGCAATATTTGAGGCAAACTGGATTACACCATACAAAATAAGGTACTTATCACTAACTGGAGAGAAAGCAGTAGTGAACCTGGATTTCGTAGAGGACGAGCTTACTATATTTAAGGAAGACGGTATTCTGAAACCGAAAATAATAATGCGGGAACCGCTACTGCTTGAAGACAAAGACTTCTTAGAAGCAATAATTAGCAAAAGAGAGCCGAAAGCAACAGGAATAGATGGAATACGTGCTTTAGCTGTATGTGAAGCAATAATTAAGTCAGCAAAGAATGGAAGAATAGTAGAGGTAAATTACCCTATGTAGACTCAGCGCTTTGGCCCCCTTACATCTCTACTTTTGCTTCAACCATGAGTTAATATTCATCATCGTGCATTCTCTATAGAGGCTATATTTCAATACTGTGTAAAAACATTAACGGTGGTGTTGGTCACTGGATCCAGCTGACCACGTACCAAAGAAGGTTAAGTTTGTAGGAAGACATTTAATGGTGAAAGGCGAATATGTAGACCTAATATTAAAAGGGGTGAAGAGAACCACTATAAGACTTGGGATAATTAAGCCAAAATACAATAAGATAATGATACATGGCGGAGGTAAACCTATAGCATTAGCAAAAATTACTAATGTCGAGTATAAGAGGATAAACGAATTAACGGATGAAGACGCTAGAAAGGATGGATTCCCCTCATTGAAAGTTCTTCTTAAAGAACTAAGGAAAAGCTATGGAGAAATAAGACCTAACGACATAGTTACCATAATAGAGTTTGTTATTACAAAGAAGCTTTCTGATTTAGACACCAAGGAACCATGGTTAGGACTTAAACCCGTTGAAATAGCCAGGATCGCTTTAAGATACTGCGAGAACATACCTCAGGAGGAAAGAAAGATCCTTGAAGATCTTACAAGAACAGAGAGCATAAGGAAAACAGCAATAAGACTTTATGGTAGCATTAATAGACGTTGGAAAATACGTAAGGTTCTTAGGAAGTACCTAGACATACTTGTAAATAAGGGTATAATTAAGGTTAGGAAATATGATTCCAAGAAGAGTAGTTGATCAAGCAGCTAAAATTCCAATCTCAGGAGATTTTATAGTGTTTGAACTTTATAGGAAATTTATTAAGAAAAAGAGAAGTTTGAGAATAAACTCCATAATAATTAAACCGGGCAAGAGAATTGAAAGAGAAATTGAAAGAAATTATGAACACATATATTACGTTGTTGAAGGTGTAGGTAAAATTGAGTATCCTGAATTAGATAAAGCAATGCCTATCGAACCTCTTTCACTAATATATGTTCCCGTCGCTTTGAAGCACGTAATAGTGAATATAGGGACAACAGATTTACACATAATAGATCTCATATTAGTTGAATAATCCTTTGTTGAGGCGATAATACTAAAAACCAAACACTCACCTAACTTCTAATCTATGAGGTTAGTGCAGTGCTAGCAGTTATCCACTCAATATTTAGTAGTATTAAAGAGAAAGTGAATGGTATAAAAGCCAGAAATAATTTACTAAGTAAGGAAATAAGCAAGGATATAAACGTTATTAGTACTCACCTTGAAATACCTAAGGTAAGCACGGTAAGCTGTATAAAGGTAATAAGTACATCTGTCGAGTATTGTCCTCAATGTAGTTATTATATCAGTGGTGAAAAAACAATTAACACGTATGTTAGCATTGAAGGCCCGATATATTTGAGCAAAGAGATTTCCTTGAAAAACTTTAGGCCAATGGTTAAGTTAGCTAAAATTTTGAAATGCTCTAAATGTGGTTTTGTAAAGTATAAAAAGACAATGTACATACCGCTTGAAAGTGTTGACATAATAGAGGATTTCTTACCAGAAGATTTAAGAAAAACAGTTGACAGTATAAGGACTACTACTGTAACTGTAGAACATATCTTAAGAAAATTCATAGGGTAATAACGGCATGACTAAATGGCTGTTAATGTGTAAGAAATGTAATACGAAATGGGTACTTGATGTAAGCTATGATTTACGTAAAATGAGTAAACTATACCATTATTGCGCAACATGTAAAACAAATACCTTTCATGAAGTACTTGGCATAGTTGAGGAAAACTAGGAAAGGAACTTTATAACGCAGAAATTTACCATAAGTTAGTGGTGTTAAGTATGGTTTCTGAAACAGAAAAAGCCCGGTTCTTTGTAATTTTAAAAAAGCTCTCGGAAGCTGTAGGAGTTTCAGGCCACGAGTTTGAAGTTAAGAAAGTAGTTATTGAAGAAATAAGCGACGTAGTCGATGAATGGAGAGTAGATAGTTTAGGTAATATAATAGCGTTGAAGAAAGGAAGAGGGAACGGTCCGAAAATTATGATTTCAGCGCACATGGATGAAATAGGGTTAATGGTGACACATATCGATAAGAGAGGTTTTCTTCACTTCACAGGTGTTGGCTCATGGAATGAAAGGATCTTACCAGGGCAAAGAGTAATAGTTTGTGCTGGAGATGTAAAGGTGCGAGGAGTTATTGGCGCTAAACCTCCTCATTTAATGACTCCTGAGGAAAAGAAGCAAGTTATCGAAATGAAAAAGCTATTCATAGATATAGGTGCAACAAGCTCTGATGAAGTAAAAGAGTTAGGCATTAAGGTGGGTTCTATTGCTGTTCTAGATAGAGAAGTAGTAAGGCTAGGAGGTACAGACAGGGTCACGGGAAAAGCTTTTGACGATAGAGTGGGTGTCGCATCATTAATATTTGCTCTAAAACTCTTAAGCGACGTAGAACATGAGGCTGAAGTGTATAGCGTCTTTACGGTTCAAGAGGAAATAGGGTTAAAGGGAGCAACAGTTTCAGCTTTCGCTGTTAAACCGGATGTTGGCATAGCCGTTGATGTTACTACCGCAAACGACATACCTGAAGTCGATGAAAAAGATTGGGTTACAGAGCTAGGTAAAGGCCCTGCAGTAAAGGTTATGGATAAGGGTAATATTTCGCATCCAAAATTAAGAGAACTATTAATTAAAATTGCTGAAGAAGAAAAAATACCCTACCAGCTAGAAGTACTACCTGGCGGAGCAACAGACGCTGCTGCAATAATGGTTTCAAGAGAAGGCGTTCCTGTTGCAACAATATCTATACCGTGCCGCTATATACATTCGCCAATAGAAGTTCTAGACCTCAAGGATGCTGTCTACGCTTCAAAACTACTAGCAGCGTTTGTAAAGAAGCTAAGTAGGGACCATATTAAGAGGTTTAGTATGCTATAATGATAAATATTTCGTTATTTTCTCTTGCCTTAAAATATTTCTTAATAAAACAGAATTGTTAATTATATCCTTAATGTCTATGTGAAGTCTTCTGCTAATTGTTGTTAAAGCTTCAGCTAAGCTACTGAATTTCTCAGGTTTTCTAGAAAACATTCTCCTTGCACTTTCCCTAATATGCCAGTTTCCAACAGGCGCATAGTACTCAGGTCTTATTTCCCTTATCGCTATGATTAAGGCTTGTCTTCGTATGCGATAGAGGTTTTCTAAAATACCTAGTTTAAGCGCATAATATCCCCCGTCAATACCTCGTCTCACCTTACCATCCCATAGTTCATAGTTCTCAATGATTATTGGTGAGGAAAATCCTTTAGTCCATACTGTTCTTGGCAACCATACTTCAAGCATTTCAAAAGAGTACACACTAGGTATAAGCAGTATCTCGAAATGATTACCTAGATATGTTGCATGATAGACTATGTAGCTATTTACAGGTTTATACCTTCTTATTTTCTTAGATAACATCTCGCAAAGTATAGAGTCTACAGCTGTTATAGCCCACCGTGTTGGTACTAGCTTCCTTTCTTTCAACCTACCTAATAAGCCTGCAGAAAACACCCTAACAATGTTGTAAATAGAGACACCATTGTTGTATAGGTTAACTACGGCATCCTTAGCCTTTAAATCGTAATCATTAACCGCTTTCTCAACTACTCTATCTACTGAGGGATTACCTACAATCCTAATTCTCTCCATAGGTGCTGTAGGGCCTAAAGGCGCTAGAAGACCATCAAACCTAAGTACGGGATAAGGTCTCTTCTTAAGTTTAGCTTCAGTATCTACAGGTTTCCTCGAAGCTGATGCTAATTGTATTTCATAAATATCTCCAGTTCTTGCTGCTGACACCTTAAATCTTTTCCGTGGAAGTAGAAGTGAAGAGCGAAGCTCAATGATTTTTTCAAGAGAGAACCTTCCCCACCAAAATTCGGGGTCGTCATGTATTTTAGAATTAGCTGTTGGAGCAATCCCAGCATAAACGTTTACTTCAGGATAGCCTCCTTCACCAACTATAAGCGTTGGAGGCGTTAATCCGAAAACTATGTTATCACCTTCAATTCTCATTCGAGAAATAGTTTTCACCGAAGCTCTGAACCTGAGAAGTATAGGGCATAAGGGCTTTCCGCAAAGCCTCCTAACACCCTTACACTGCACACATAGCATAGCACTTATTTTTATAGGCATATTTTAAACCATAAAGGAATTTTTAATCATAAAGCTACGTTGAAATAGACCCTACATAATAGTTCTAGATTAAGAATTATTAAGTTTTAGTAGTATAGAAGATATCATGGTGAAGACAATGGCGCATAGATTTTTAGGACTTATTTCAGATACCCATGACAACCTTAAAGCCGTTGATCAGGCCTTGGAGATTTTTAAAGATCATAATGTCGAATTAATTCTTCATGCAGGAGACTGGATTGCACCATTCACCCTTAAGCGCCTTGCCCAAGCTGGGATAAAAATAATCGGGGTTTTCGGCAATAACGATGGTGAAAAAAGGCTCTTACTAGAGTTCGCTAAGAAATTCAACGTAGACTTGAAACCTGAAATAGCTACAATAAGTATTAATGATAAGAACATTTCTTTAATTCATGGAACATCAAGTATAATTGTCGAAGCGTTAGCTAGAAGCAACATGTTTGACGTTGTCGTTTACGGGCATACACATAAGAAGGAGTTAAGAAGAATAGGCAAAACATTACTCATTAACCCCGGAGAAGCGTGCGGTTACTTAAGCGGCGAAGCAACAGTGGCAATATTAGACGTAGAAACGATGGATGTTAAATTTTTAACTTTAAACGTTTAAAAACGTTTAAGGCATTATCGGTAGTTACTTCAATTACCTTATCTAAAGAAATATTTTTTATTTCAGCAATTTTCATAGCTGAGTAAATTATGTTTACTGGTTCGTTTCTCTGACCTTTAAAGGGTGAGAGAACAGGTGAATCTGTTTCTAAAAGCAGTGATTCCAGAGGAAGTTTCTTTACAAGCTTTTGTTTTTGAACACTGAATGTAACACTCGGCGGTATTGAGAAGTAAATGCCGTGTTTAGCTGCTTCCATAGCCCAACCTACAGAACCATCATAGGCGTGCATGACCACATTAAAATATTTATACTTTAATATTTCTTTAATAGCGTACTTTCCAGCGCTTCTTGAATGAACAATGAGAGGTAGGTTTAGTTCTTCAGCTATGCTAATCCATTCTACGAAGAACTTCCTTTGTTTACTTCTTTTTTCATGATCTCTAATAAAATAGTAATCTAACCCTACTTCACCAACGCCTACGATTATGTTTGTGTACTTCCTAACATACTCAACTTGCTTACTAAATAAAATATCATCGACAAGAATAGGGTCATGACCTATAGTTAAGCTGATGTAGCCTTTAAATTCATTAATCACCCTAAGTGCCCTATCCACTCCCCCAGGTTTTATAGCAGAAGTTATTATATGCTTTACACCGTTTTTTCTTGCCCTGTCAACGACTTCTCTTCTATCATTATCGAAAATAGTCTCGTGAATGTGGCAATGCACATCTATCAAAACCATACACCATGATGAAATGCGCGTTTGCTCTATAAACTATTTCGTTAAACCTTATAGTGTAGCAAAATAAAATATGTTATCTCGGTGTTTTACTGTTGAGAAAGCTTTTTGGAACAGCGGGAATCCGTGGAGAGTATGGTAAAGTAGTCACGCCAGAGATCGCATACAAAGTGGGTTTGGCTCTAGCAACATTTCTCGGAGGAGAAGGCTTAACCACCGTAGGTCACGATGTACGTTTAACCTCGCCACTACTAGCAACAATAGTTTCCTCAGGTCTAATGGCCGGCGGAGTAGATGTTGTGAACCTAGGTTTGGTTCCAACACCAATACTTGCTTACTCTGTACCTGCATTGAACGCTAATGCAGGTGTTATAATTACTGCTAGCCATAATCCCCCACCCGATAACGGTATAAAGTGTTTTGACAGTAGAGGAATGGAGTTCACAATACCTATGGAGGAAAAATTAGAAGATATCATATTCAATGAGAAATTCAACTATGCAAAATGGGATTCCGTTGGAAGACTAGAGTTTTACCCTGAAATAATTGATGATTACATGAGAGAACTTATTTCAAGACAGCGTCCACAGAAAATCAAGAAGAAAATTAGAGTAATTGTTGACTGCGCTAACGGAGCTGCATCGAATATAACACCTATAATCCTTAGGGAGCTTGGCGCTTCAGTTATAACTGTAAATTGCCACTACGATGGTATGTTTCCAGGAAGAATACCTGAACCTAGACCGGACGTGCTTGTAGAACTAGGTAAGCAAGCTAAAGTACTTAATGTTGATGCTGCATTAGCACATGACGGTGACGCTGATAGATTAGCAGCACTTACAAGCAATGGGAAATTTATCTTAAATGACAGACTTATAGCATTCTATGCTATGCTTAAACTTAAAGAAAAAGGAGAAGGAATAGTGGTTATATCAATAGACACATCATTTGTTATAGATGAAGTGGTAGAGAAATATGGTGGAAAAGTTGTAAGAACAAAACTAGGTAAAACACATGAGAAGCTTATAGAATATGGGAAGAAAGCAGTAATGGCTGCTGAACCGTGGAAGCTCATAGACCCGGATTGGGGATATTGGGTTGACGGAATATATCAGGCAGCATTACTAACCAAGGAAATGCTGGAGAAAGGTATGAACATAGAGGAACTTCTCAAAGAAATACCTGAATATCCGCAGATAAGAGTATCATATAAAGTACCTGAAGAACTAAAGTACGAAATAGTAGAGGAAGTTCATGAGAAAATGAGGGAAGTATTCAAAGATTACGAGAGTGAACTAACAATAGACGGTTTAAGATTGAATATGCCTGATAAATCATGGATTCTCGTTAGAGCCTCAGGAACAGAGCCTAAAATAAGAATATATGGAGAAGCAAGAAAGGAAAAAAGACTTCAAGAAATATTCCAGAAGACACTAAAAATACTTAAAGAAGTTGCTGAGAAGAAGGGTGTGAAAATAGTTTAGTCAGCGAAGAGAAAGATACTTCACAGCACAAGCTCCGAAGACCGTCGTATCATCATCTAAGCATATGTAGGATAAAAGGAAACTATAAATCTTTATGAAACTACATTACATTATAGATGATGAACACGGGAAAAAGGATAAGATGACTGCACCTGTCTCAGCTGATTATCAGCGATGGATGGACCTGGAGCATAGGCTCTAAAATCCTCCACTTACTCTGTTCTCGATGTCCTAGCCCAATTTTACCCGCTTTAAATACTCACAGCTTCCTCTATTCTACTGGGAGGGAAGCCGCCGAGGTAAGTATCAATGAAACCTATTGATCCTGAGGAGTATATTGAGAATCGACGGCATCCGTATTAAGGGGTTGTTGAAGGAGGTTAAGAAGGAGTTTCCCGAAGACTACAGGCTCTTTATGAAGATCAAAAGCTCATATATCAAAGCCAAGGCTTCGGGCTAAACAATCTACACTAGGCTTATGCTTATTAGGCTTAGAACTGCATGCAGGGCTGCTAGAGAACTTTTCGGAAAGCCTCTTAGTAAGATAACGAGGGATAAGTAGTAAGAACTCTTAAAGCATCTCTACACCATGTACAGAACTAGAGACGCAATAGTATCGGCAATACATTCCCTGAGACTAGTTCTTAAATAACTAGGATGAAATAAAGAAGAGATTAAAGAGCTGTTCCCCTATCCATCCTCCGTGAAGGCTAAATCCCAGCACGAAGACGCGTCACCATATGTGCCTGGAGAAGTTCTCGACAGAGTGGTATTCAGCATATATGAAGACGATATATGTAGACGTATACCATGCTCTCTTCTGCTTAATAAGGATTACCAGTGCCCATATAGAGGAGAACACGTTACTTAAGAAGAGAACAATATCAACGATGACGACGGTATATTCGTGAGATTTGATGCAATCAAGAATTGTCTTAGGAGAGAAATACCCCTTAACTGGCCAGGCTTCGAGAGGCATCTAAAAGTATTCCTGTCATGGTACTACGGCCGGCACCCTGATAGAGACAATGGAGAAGCATGGCTTTGCCCAAAACCGCTACCATATAGAGATTAGGAGATGTTGGACGATAGTGAAACATCATGTGTAAATTTTTATATTCTCATTAAGAGTACCTATGTTAGGTGGCTAAAGTGTATGGGTGGAGAGCTAGAATAGGAATTTTGGTTCCGGCATCGGACACAACATGTGAAAACGAGTTCAGAAAAATGGCTCCGGAAGGAGTATCAATTCACGTTTCACGCATGGCTTTTCCTGGTACTAATACACCTGAAGCACTTTCTAGGCTTATAGATGAAGTCGAGGAGGTAGCTAAGCTATTGATTCCCGCATCTGTTGATGCTATAGCCTTTTGTTGTACATCGGGAAGTTTCATTAAAGGTCCTGGCTACGATCAAGAGATAATAAGGAGAATAAAGAGAGTATTTCCAGGAACAGTTACAACTACAACAACATCTGTTATAGAAGCATTCAAAGCGTTAGACATTAAAAGAGTTGCTGTAGCCAGCCCATATATTGACGAAATTAACCAAGCCTTAAAGAGGTATCTTGAATCAGTAGGGATCGAAGTTGTGAGCATAAAAGGTTTAGGAATAGTAAAGGATACTGAAGTAGGCAAACTTACTCCTGAAGTAGCATATGAACTAGCAAAGAAAATTGATCGCCCTGAAGCACAAGCCGTATTCATTAGCTGTACAAATTTCCGTAGTCTCGAAGTAATTGATATTTTAGAAAAAGACTTGGAAAAACCTGTCGTGACAAGCAACCAAGCAACCATGTGGAACCTTTTAAGACTATTAGGTATACATGGGTCTATAAAGAGGTATGGTGAACTGTTTACATTACTATAATGCAAATAAGGCTCGTGTTCAGCAGATGCTGTAAGCACAAAAGTTGCATCAGGAATAAAATTATGATAAGAAGTTAAGAGGTGGTAATAAGAAATAAAAACAAATAAAACAGGCTACGCTCTTTTATTCTTCTCCTAACATTTCTTTAGCTAAGGCCATGTAGAACATGACGCTTCTCTCTAATGCGTCTATTTCTACGTGTTCATTAATTGCATGTGATTGCTCAGTGTCTGCTGCAGCAAATAGTATTACTGGTGGACAACCGGGATGCTTTATAAACTCTGCAGCATCGCTGAAGAAAGGTGCTCCTTCAGGTTTTAAGTCCATGTTTAGGACTTCTTTGCCTACTTTTATTGCTTTTTGAACCAGAGGCGAGTTCGGGTCAGTATGAACAGGTTTCCTATCAGCTATCACGCTAACTTTATATTTTAGAGTTGGGTCTTTCTTCTTTAATTCATCAATGTTTTTGGCGATATCGTTTATTATCTCTTCATGGTTTTGCGTAGGCAATGTTCTTATATCTACTTGTATTTCACAGTGATCAGGCACAACGTTGACCCTGTATCCTCCTTGAATAACTGATACACTAAGCGTAGGTGGTGGTAGTATCTTTACGGGACTGTATTTGAATCTATATTCACGGAGCTTTTCTATGATCTTAGTCATGTGATATATAGCATTGACTCCTAAATGTGGCATTGATGTATGAGCTGTTTTACCAAATGTTTCTATTTTGAGCCATAAAGCTCCTCTATGGGCTGTTACAAGCCTTAGCCCTGTAGGTTCTGCGATGACTATACCGCAACTGTTTTTGAACCATTTTGATTCTGCGAAGACTCTAGCGCCAGTACTGAGGTGTACTTCATCCGCTACAGCTGATACGATTAAGTCTCCTTTTAGCTTGTATTCGTGCTTCTTAACATACTTGGCAGCTACTGTAAGTGCTGCTAAACCAGATTTCATATCAGCTGCTCCTCTACCATATATCTTACCGTCAGCTATTACTCCTTCGAATGGATCGTATTTCCAGTGCCTTAAATCACCTGGTGGTGCTACGTCTAAGTGTCCATTGAATATTAATGAAGGCTTTTCTCCTGAACCCTTAATTACACCTATGATGTTACCTCTGTTTTTATCTATCTTCTGTATTTCAACTTCATCAAAGCCGTTTTTTTCCATCCAAGACGCTAAGAATTCTGCCGCTTCAAGCTCGTTTCCGGGCGGATTAACGGTATTTATTCTGATTAAGTCCACAG